>JAQBPS010000639.1 GCA_028287415.1 Bacillota bacterium
AGGCGGCCGACGGGCACGGGCAGGCACCGGCAACCCTGTTCTACGGCGGCCGGCTCACCTGGGGCGAAGTGCGCCGCCACGCGAATGCGTTTGCGGTGGCATTGGCGCAGCTTGGCGTGAAAAAGGGCGACCGGCTGGCGATCATGCTGCCAAACGTGCCCCAGGCCGTTATTGCCTACTTTGGCGCCCTCAAGGCCGGGGCGGTTGTCGCCTTCTTCAACCCGCTGTACATGGAACGGGAGATCGAACACCAGCTGAAGGACTCCGGTGCCGAGGTGATGGTCGTGCTCGACCTGATGGCCGCCAAGGTGCAACATATTCAGCCGAACACCAGGCTGCAAAAGCTGATCGTCACCGGCATCAAGGACTTCATGGCGACCCCCATGCGCCTGCTGGTCCCGCTGCTCAAACGGGAGCTGATCGGCAAGGTGGCGCCCGGCCCGGAAGTCTACTCGCTGCGCGAACTCCTGCGGCGCCACGACGGGGCGGCGCCGCCGCCGCTCGCGGTCGACCCGGTCGCTGACGTGGCATTACTGCAGTACACGGGCGGCACCACCGGCCTTTCCAAGGGCGCCATGCTGACCCACCGGAACCTGATCGCCAACGTGCAGCAAGTCCGGGCCTACATGCCGGGGCTGGCGGACGGGCAGGAGCGCATCCTCGCGGTGATGCCCTTCTTTCATGTATACGGCCTGACGGTCGTGCTCAACCTCGCAGTGCTGCTGGCCGCTCAGCTGATTCTGGTGCCCAAGTTCGACGTGAGGCAGGTGCTCAAGCTGATCGACAAGGAGAAGCCCACCCTCTTTCCGGGCGCTCCGCCGATCTATGTTGCGATCAACCACGCGCCTGACGTCAGCAATTACGACCTGCACTCAATCAAGGCCTGCATCTCCGGGGCGGCAGCGCTCCCGGTCGAGGTCCAGACCGCCTTCGAGAAGCTGACCGGCGGCAAGCTGGTGGAGGGTTACGGCCTGACCGAGGCATCGCCGGTGACCCATTGCACGCCAGTCTACGGCAGGCGGGTGGCCGGCTCGATCGGCCTGCCGCTGCCGGATACCGAGGTGAAAATCGTCGACCTGCAGACCGGTGCGGAAGAGCTGCCGGCGGGCACCGATGGCGAGCTGTGTGTGCGCGGCCCGCAGGTGATGGCCGGGTACTGGAACCGCCCGGAGGAGACGGCGAAGTGCCTCCGGGACGGTTGGCTGCACACGGGCGACATCGCCAGAATGGATCAGGACGGCTATACCTATCTGGTCGATCGGATCAAGGATATGATCATCGCCGGCGGCTACAACATTTACCCGCGTGAGGTGGAGGAGGTCCTCTACGAGCATCCCGCCGTGCAGGAGGCAGCGGTCGCCGGCATTCCGGATGAGTACCGGGGCCAGACGGTGAAAGCTTATATCGTGCTGAAGCCGGGGGCCTCGCTGCTGGAGGCGGATGCAATCGCATTCTGCCGGGAGCGGCTCGCCAAGTACAAGGCGCCGACCGCCGTAGAGATCCGCGGCAGCCTGCCCAAGTCGATCATCGGCAAGGTACTGCGCCGTGAGCTGCTGCGGGAGGAGCAGGAGCGGGCGAAGGGCTGAACGGCTGAACGGCTGAACCGCAACCGCAACCGCTTATGCTTAGCTGGCCCTCCCGCCTGCGCAGACTATGCGTCAGGAGCGCCGGGGCGGGAGGGTTGCCGCGTGACGGACGAGCCGAAGCAGGACCAGGATTGTGAGGACGAGGAGCGAGCGACCGGCGGCGCAGTTTCAGCCGTGGGTGGCAAGCTGCCCGGCGACCCCGGCGACACCCTGTGGGAGCGAATCGAAAAACTTAATTTCGCCATCGAAAAAATGAACCTCGCCGAGTACACAACCTTGCTCCAGCACCCTTGGCGCTTGCTCTGGATCAACTTTCTCGCCGGCAGCGCCCGCGGGCTCGGATTCGGCATCGGCTTCGCCGTCCTGAGCGCGTTTGTCCTCTATATTATGCGCGAGCTGATGATGGCCAATCTCCCGTGGATCGGCGGCTTTATCGCCACGATGGTCCGGCTCACCGAACTCCATCTGCGCCCGTAAAAACGACATAACATGGACACACTACCCCCGAGGGGGGAAACTGCGGTATGGATATGGAGCAATTGCGGATGAAGCTCCTGGAAGAGCGCCAGCGCTACCGGGAGCAGGTGCAGCGCATCGATGAGACGGGCCTTGGCCGGGTGGAGATCGCCTGGATGCTCCAGGAGGATGCCCACGCGGACAACCACCCGGGCGATCAGGGCACCGAGACATTCGAGCGTGAGAAGGATCTCGGCCTGCGCAACGGGATGGAGCGGCGCCTGACCGAAATCGATATCGCCATTGAACGGATGACCGCGGGGACCTACCTCAATTGCAGCCAGTGCGGCGGGCCGATCGGCATGGAGCGGCTGGAGGCGTTTCCGAGCGCGACCCACTGCATCGTCTGCCAGGAGCAGCGCGAGGCGATGCCGGACCGCTTCCACCGGCCCGTTGAGGAGCAGGTGCTCTCGCCACCGTTTGGCCGCACGTGGCGTGACGGCACGGGCGACCCCAGCTACGACGGCGAGGATACCTGGCAGGACGCGGCCATCCACGGCACGTCGGAGATGCCCTCGGACGTGGCGGACCCGGACGACAACGGGAACCCCCAGCGGTACAACGACATGTACTACTCCGA
>JAQBPS010000817.1 GCA_028287415.1 Bacillota bacterium
CCAGGCTGGCCGACGGCGTCATACCGGTCTGGTCCCCCTGTAGCCGGTATATTGCGTTCGCGGCGCCGAGTCGCAGCGAACTGGACTCGGTCCTGGTGCATGATGTGATGATCTGGGACAGCCAGCACCCGGACCAGCTGCACCTGGTGTATGGCGCCCCCGGCCCGGTGAAGATGATCGCCTGGGCGCCCGGCAGCGATGCGCTCGCCGTGGTCACCTATGACCGGAACATGGGGCCGGGCTCGCACTTTGCGCTGTACCGGCTTGACCTCGGTGCCGGTGACGATGGCTTTGCCATGAACGGCGAGCCCGTCCTGCTGACGGATGGCTTCCTCGTCAGTGCCAGCAACGAGGTGCGGACCGACTCCCGGGTCTCGGCGCCGGCCAAGCTGATGTGGACTGAGGCCGGCGCGCTCTACTTTGTCGCCAGCGAGCGCGGCTGTTCGCACCTGTTCCGGGCGGATGCTGTGGATGGGGGCGTGGAGCGGGTCACGCCCGCCAACCACTGGGTCGTGGCGGACTTCAGCTTCGCGGCGGATGGCCGGGGCGTGCTCCAGGTGGGCGATGCCGGCCACCTCGATGAGCTTTACGCCTACTCGTTTGCCGATGGGGAGCCGCGCCGCCTGACCGATGAGAACGGGACGTTCCATGCTGCTGTGGAACTGGCTGAGCCCGAGCATTTCACGTTCCCGGCTGCGGATGGTTTCGAAATCGAGGGCTGGCTGCTCAAGCCGCATGGCCAGGCAGCTACCGGCGACGGCGGCCGCTGGCCCATGATCCTGGACATTCACGGCGGGCCGCATGGCTGCTGGGGCTGGACATTCCATACCGAGTTCCAGGCGCTGGCGGCACAGGGCTACGCGGTGCTCTACGTCAACCCGCGCGGCAGCCATTCCTATACCCCGGAGTTTACCCGGGCCTGTGTCGGCGACTGGGGCGGTAAGGATTTCGGCGACCTGATGGCCGCGGTCGACATGGCCCTGGATCGGTTCCCCTGGATCGATCCCGACCGGATCGGGGTGACGGGCAACAGCTATGGCGGCTTCATGACCAGCTGGATCGTCGGCACGAGCGACCGGTTCAAGGCGGCGGTCGCCCAGGGTGTGGTGGCGAATCAGCTGAGCATGTTCGGCACGAGCGACATCGGGTACCACTTCACTGGCGATGAGTTGGGTGTGACCCCGTGGAGCACGGAGGGGATCGAGGAGATGATCAAGCGGTCGCCGGTTTTCCTGGCGCAGGATGTGACCTGTCCGGTGCTGGTGATCCACGCGGAGGAGGACCACCGCTGCCCGATCGGGCAGGGGGAGGAGTTTTACAACGCGCTGAAGGCGTCGGGCAAGGTGGCTGCCTTCGTGCGGTACCCCGGCGAGGATCACCTGGTTTCGAGCAAGGGCAAGCCCCGGAACCGGGTGGACCGGCTGTTCCGGGTGATCGACTGGTTTACGGCGTTTGTGCCGCCGGGTGCGGGTGCGGCTACGGTGGTGTGATTGCCTCCGATTTGACGACCTGCCATTTCTCCTTGCGCAGGGCATTCAACAGCTCCGGGCCTACGTGTAAGGTCTCCTGGATCATTTCCCGGGGGGTCAGCGCCATCCACTGGTTCAGTGATACGTCGGCGTAGCGGTTGCTCGCGAACATCTCCAGAAACCATACGGTTTGGGGACCGGTGTTCTGAATGTAGTGTCCGAAGCCGAATGGCACGTACCCGACATCACCGGCCCGGTAATCGAAGGTGCGGGCCGTGCCCTCGGCTGCGAACGCCGTCATGCGCGCCTCCCCCGAGAGGTAATACTGCCACTCGTCGTTGTTCGGGTGCCAATGCATTTCCCGCATACCGCCTGGCTCGACTTCCACCAGCGCCGCTGCGATTCTGGTCGAAACGGGGAAGTTGGTGGAATCAACAATGCGCACCGTCCCCCCCGGACTGATGATCGGCTCCTGCGCAAGCAGCCGGTGCGTGAAGCTCTGCGGAACGGTGCCATAAGGATCCGCTACCCTCTGCGTCCTCAGCGGGCCGGGCACCTCTGCCTGGAAAATGTACCGCTCTTCCGGGGGAATCTTTTCAAAAGCACTCTCCGGGACCCCGAAGTTTTCCGCCAGTACGTCCCGCGGTGTGTGTGCGAACCAATCGGTGATCGAAAAGGTGTCGAGGTCGGAGAAGCTGCCGTTGTCGAAGACGAGCAGAAACTCGCAACCGTCCTCAAGTCCCTGAATGGCGTGTGGAATCCCTGGAGGAAAGTACCACAGATCGCCTATGCCGACATCAGCAATAAAGTTCTGCCCAAACTGGTCAACTGCAGTGATGCGGGCCCGGCCCAAAATCATGAAGGCCCACTCCGCTTCCCTGTGCCAGTGCAGCTCACGCACACCGCCAGGGGTCAGAGCCATGTTGACCCCGGCGAGTGTGGTGGCGATGGGCAACTCTCTAACCGACACTTGCCGCGACCAGCCGCCGTGACGTAACTGCATATGGGTGTCAGAGAACGAGAACTTCAAGTTGGGGACCCTTCCGCGATCGGTGATCGGTGGCACTAGCAGGTCCGGGTTTTGACGGTCCCTAGCTACGTCCCGCGGACCCGAATCGGCTGCGCCGGCGCCATCCGCCCTGATGGGCTGCGGCACACTTTCATCCGGACAGTGATCGGGCACTGGGCTATCCATGAGCCATCCTCCTCTCGCCTGCCGCCAGGGAGTCTTTTGTACGCGGATTGCCGGCGATTTATGACGGACTATGGCCGGATATGGAAAAGAGCTGCACCCGTCATGGGGTGCAGCTCTGCCTTCTGTACGGCAATTTTACCGGGCCAGCACCTGGTTCAGCCAGGCGGTCGCATCGCCCATGGGGCGGCTGTAACGATAGATGAAGTGGGCCACGCCCCGGTAGGTGAGGCGGTCGGGCTTGCCTGGCAGCGCCTCGGCCATCGCCTGGGACTCGGCGGGCGGCACCACGGTGTCATCCTCGCCGTGGAGGAGGAGGACCGGGGCGTTGATCTTCGGCACGACCTCAGCGGGGTTGAAGGCCACGGTCTGGAGGAAGCGGGTCAGGTTCGTGGTCACGGTGTTGCCGCCGCCGAGGTCGGTGACGGTGGTGTTGTGGCCCTCACCGACCC
>JAQBPS010000681.1 GCA_028287415.1 Bacillota bacterium
GGCGGCCGATGAAGTCCATCAACTCGCCGATCCCCGCACGGGCATAATCCTCCCCGACCACCACCACCCGCAGATGGTGCAGCGTCAGCCGGCGGGGGGAGGCCAGCGCAATCTCCCGCATGGCGTCGGCGATGTTCTGCGCCTCCCGCGCCACGACCCAGTCCGGGTCGCCACCCGCTTTCGACGCACCGGTGCCCCCGCCCATGGAGCGTGCGATGTAGAGTGTAAGCCGCACAGGGGCGCTCTCACCCTGATCGACGCCCATCCCGAGTGACACGCCGATATCGTTCAGTTCCACGCGGCTCCAGCACCCGGTCAGCATCAATAGCATCAGGATGCATAGACTTGCGCGCCTAAGCATGAGGGCTCTCCTTCCGTTGTGAGGCCGAGCGCAACAGCGAGGCAATCAGCAACACCAGCGGTATCCCGACCTCGATCGCTATGGTGGTCAGGACGTAAACCGGGCTGGTCGTCAAATGGAAGGCGTCCAGCGTCCCCTTGAACATCTCCGTAATCAGCACGCCGACAACAGCCATGACGACGGCGGGCCACCGGTGGGTGCCCAGGCCGAACGCGTGGCTGATCGCCTCAGCGGACGCATACTGGCACATGGAGAGCTTGATGAACATGCCGGAGAGCCAGACCATGATCAGCACCACCTCGATCCGCTCGATGAAGCGGGCCACCGATATCTGCTGAATCACCATATAGACCGGGAAGACGAAGCGACCGGGCAGGTCGGGGCCGAAAACCAGCGTGCCCAACGCCACCAGGAGCGTCAGCAGGAAGGTCGCCATGCCCAGGCCGACGAGGAACCACCGATAGGCCAAACGCCGGTTCTTCAGGTACTGCACGAACGTGAGTGCGATCATCGACTCGCCGAACCATGGCACGACGAGCCACGTTGCATCATACACCGCGGGCATCCCTCGCCACAGGAACGGCTCCACCTGAGTGGCTCTGATCTCCGGGTACACCAGCATCGGGAGGGCCAGCACGGCGACAGTGATCGCGACCAGCGCCTGAAAGGCGACCCGGGCGGTCACCTCGATCCCCTCCCAAACGCCGTAGAGGACGACGATCGCCATCAGCGCGGCGATCACCCAGTTAGGCGTTCCGGGCAATAGCATGATCTGGACGAAATCAACAATCTGCCGCAGCGACAGCGCGTAGATCCAGATGAAGAAGCCCGCGTAAAGGAGGCCGACAGCGCCCCCCAGCCACTTGCCCATCAGGTAGCGAGCGCTCTGTGCTGCCGACATACGGGGGTTGCGCAGTGCGACATAGACCGCAAACAGCCCGATCAGACCCCCGGCGGCCGCACCCAGCACGACGGCAACCCAGGCGCTCTGCCCGGCGAGTTTGAACAACGCCGACGGTAGCAGCAGAATGGCGGCCGTGTACGAAAAGATGCACATCATGCAGGCAAAGAGGCCGCCGCTCATCTGGATGTGTCGCGACAATACGCCTGCCTCCCTTACTGCTCGTCGGGTGGTGCCGGCTTGTTCCGCTCCGGTTCCTGGCGTTTGCGGTTCATAACCGGCATGAATTTCGGTCGGTTGACCAGCGCCCACCAGGGCACCCGGATGAACAAGTCTTTGAAGTCTGTAGGGGTAGCCGGCATCGTCGGCGCCATGTAGGGCACCCCGAAGGAGCGCAGGCTCGCCAGATGGATGGAGATGGCGATCAGCCCCAGCGTGATGCCGTAGAAACCGAAGGAGCCGGCGAGGATGATCATGGGAAAGCGCAGGAGCCGGAGCGCAAGGGCAAGGGGGAACATGGGAATGACAAATGACGCGATGCCGGTCACGGCGACGACGATGACCAGAATCGGCGACACGAGGCCCGCCTGTACCGCCGCTTCGCCGATCACCAGCGCACCCACGATCGAGACGGCCTGGCCGACGGGTTTGGGCAGGCGTACGCCTGCCTCCCGCAAAGCCTCAAAGGCGATCTCCATCATTAGCGCCTCCACCATGGCCGGGAAGGGCACACCCTCGCGGGCCGACATGATGCTCAGGAGCAACTGGGTGGGGAGCATCTCCTGGTGATAGGTCGTGACGGCGATGAAGCTGGCCGGTCCCAGCAGGGCAACCACCAGGAACAGATAACGCAGCATCCGGGTGAACGAGGCCATGGGCCACTTCTGGTAGTAATCCTCAGAGGCCTGCATGCCCGAAGTAAAGGTGGTCGGCACGACCAGCGCATGCGGCGTCCCGTCGGTGATGATCGCGACTCGGCCCTCGAGCAGCTCGCCGGCCACGACATCGGGCCGCTCGGTCGACTTGACCAGTGGGAACGGGGAGCCGGGGGCGTCCTCGATCAGCTCTTCGATGTAGCCGCTTTCGATCACGCCGTCGATGTTGATGCGCTTCAGGCGCCTGCGGACCTCATCGACCATTTCGGGCCAGGCGACGCCAGCCAGGTAGACCATCGTTACGGGCGTGTTCGACCGCTTGCCGATGGTGAACGACTCCACGCGCAGCCGCGGATCATGGAGGCGCCGGCGCACGAGGGCGATGTTGACGGCCCCAGTCTCCACGAAGCCCTCTTTGGGCCCGCGGACGACCGGCTCGGCCGCCGGCTCTTCCGGTGTGCGGTGCTCGAAGCCGGTGGCCGGCATGCGGAAGGCCACCTGCAACCCCTTGGCCATCAGCACGACATCACCGGTCAGGAGCTTGGTGGTGACGTCGCTCAGATTCTTCACGGGGGTGACATCCGCGCCGGTGATGCTGCGTTCTTTCAGGTACTGCTCCAGCGGTTCGGCCCCGGTGGGAAACTGCTCATCCCGCAGGCGGACCATCATGCTGTCCAGCATTGCCGTGACCTCGGTCCGCTTGGCCATGTTGTCGGTGAAGAGAAGCATGGCGGGCAGTTTACCCGTGCCGAGGGTGAACTCTCGCATGACCACGTCGGGGGCGGCGCCGAGCATCAGCTGTAGGACTGCCCAATTCTGCGCGGGCTCCGGGCTGATCGGCAGCGATTTCGCTTCGTCGATGAAGTGGAGGGCGGCCTGCTCGCGCTTGCGGCTGTTCTCCTCCGCCCCCGCCAGCACGCCGCCCAGAAGAGTGGCCCGTGGGTCCCGCCACCAGCGCAAGTAATCCCGCACGGGCTGAAGCGACTTCACGTGTGGCCCCCCTTGTGGCGCGCGTATCTAGTGGTAGCATTGCCGTCGGCATAGTGCGCGATACGTACAAAGGGACCAGGTCGGCTGTACTGCCGACCTGGTCCTGATGTGGGCAACCGGTTTGTGCGCTGAGAAGTAGCTCATGAATAAATCATTTTATGGCCACGGATTTCACGGCTTACACGGATTCGCACATAAATCTATAAAAACATGTTCACCTGGTCATCTGTGTTTGTGTCCCAAATCGGTGGAATCCGTGTAATCCGTGGCCATATAAAGTGCCCGCGCGCTACATCGCCCGCCCACTCCACTCCCTACCGCTCAAGAAACGCCTCCTGCAACGGCTCAGTCTCCCGGTTCTCAGTCGGGTACGACCGCACAATGTCACTGCGGCTGATAATACCCACGAGCTGGCCCGGATTGTCCGGGTCGACCACCGGCAGGCGCCCGATCCGGTGCCGGGCCATCAGCAGGGCCGCATCAGCCATACTCTGCTCCGGGGTCACGACCACCAGGTGCGGGGCCATCGCCGCCGAAACAGGGGTCTCGAGCCGCTCCGCCAGCGGGACCTCACGCACGTCCCGCAGGGTGAGCATGCCCGCGAGCAGCCCGTCCGGGTCCAGGACCGGATAGCCGCCGTGCCGGTGCTGCTGCATGCGCTCAATCACCGTCTTGAGCTGCATGTCGGTGCGCACCGTGTGGACGGCCCGGCTCATGACATCGCCGACACGGATGCCCCGCAGGTCCTGCACCTGCCAGGGCAGCAGGACACCGTGCTCCGGCAGGTGCAGCGTGTCGATCGAATACGGGCTGAGCCGCTGGCTGAAGACCGCGGCCACGCCGCAGGCCAGCATGGCCGGCATGGCGACCCGGTAATCCCGCGTGACCTCGAAAATCAGGGTCATCGCGGTCAGCGGCGCATGTGCGGCGCCTGCGATCATCGCCGCCATACCAACAACCGCGTAGGCGCCCGGCTGGGTGACGAGGCCGGGAAAGAGCGCGTGGGCCAGCAGACCGAAGGCGCCGCCGGCCATGGAGCCGAGGAAGAGGGCGGGCGTGAACACCCCGCCCGGCCAGCCGCTGCCGCTCGTCAAGCCAATCGTGACAAGCTTCGCGACGAGCAGGAACACCAGCAGCCCCAGGGAGAGCTTGCCCACCAGTGCGTCCGAAATCGTCTCATAGCCGCCGCCCAGTGTGCGGGGCAGCAGAATCGCGACGACACCGAACAGCACCCCGCCGAGGGCAGGTTTGAGCCAGCTGGGGATGAACGTGACTGCCTTGCCCGCGTGCTCCGCACCGTAAATCACCCCGATGTAAAGCCGGGCGAGCGGGGCGATCAACAGGCCCAACACCAGGTAAATGGCAATCTCCCACGGGCTGTGCATCTGATATGCAGGGATCGGGAACGCCGGGGCGCCGACCAGCAGCTGCGAGGTCTGCGACGCCGCCACGCAGGCGAGTGCTACCAGCGCAAAGGAGCGGGAGGAGAACTGGATCAGCACGATCTCCATGGCGAAGAACGCCCCGGTGATGGGGGCATGAAACGCCGTGGCGACCGCCGCACCGGCCCCGGCCGCGATCAGCGTATTCAGCCAGTCCGGCGGCAGGCGGAGCAACTGGCCCAGGGCAGAGCCCACGCCGCCGCCCAACAGCACCACCGGCCCCTCCCGCCCCAGCGAGCCGCCGGCGCCCAGCGTCAGAATGGCGGCGATGCTCTTCAGCAGCGTGCTGACCGGTCGCAGCCGCCCGTCACGCTTGAGCATGGAGATGATCACCAGCGGCACCGAGTGGGGCCGATCAGCTTGCGGGACAAGCAGCTTGACGCCGGCTACGAGCAGCCCCACAACCAGGGGGAACACGAGAAACGCCGCCCACCCGGGCAGCGCATGTCTGGTCAGGAAAGCCGGAAAGTCGCGGTACCCCGATTGAAAAAGCCGATCAACGATGGCTTCAAAGACCCTTACGGCAAAGGCGCTGAGGATGCCGACCACGGTCACCAGGGTGACCAGCCCGACCGAGGCAAAACCCGTGCGGCGGACCACGACCTGCAGCTGGCGCAGATGGGTGCGGAACGGCACCCCACTCGTATCGAACACAGGCTTGCTCAATCCCCTTTCTGAATCAGCTTGTTTTATCATACACCCGCATCAGCCAATTTCGGCATTGTGATATTCCGCCCACGCCCGGGCCAGGGCGGCCAACTCCGCCCGCAGATCCGCCGGTGCGGCCACCCGGATGCCCGTGCCCAGCGTCAGCAAGTAACGCGGCAGATGGCCCAGGGCTCCCCCTCCAGCCGCACGGGCGCGCACTCCCCGGTCCGGACCTGTCTGGAGGTCACGTTTCTGCTCCGCCGTCAGGTTCCGTCCGACCTTAGCCAGCGCCTTGCCGAGGGCCTCGCTCAACGGGTGGCCCGCCGCCCGCGCAAACAGGGCCGCCTGCGAAAGCGCCGCCAGCTCATCAGGCTCAAAGATCAGCGGTGCGCCCCGGAACGAGTCCGGCAGGCTGTAACCGCCCTCGTGCCCGCTATCTGCCAGCACCGGCACCCCGCTCGCACACAGGTCATCAATATAGCGGTAAACCGTGCGGACGCTGATCTCCAGTTCAGCTGCGAGCTGGTGCGCTGTCATCCGCCGGCGTGAACGCAGCAGCCAGAGCACAGCCAACATGTTGCCGGCCTTGGCCATCCCGATCCCCTCCTCGTGCTCATGTAAACTTTCAAATACCAGACAGGAACAACCTTCTGCTAGTCGTATCCTTTAGGGGCTCTAATTTATGACTGCTCAGGAGGGTACTGTTTTGAAACGGATGAGGTACGTTTTTGCGCTCCTCCTCTCCCTGGTCCTGATGGTGGGTCTGACGCCCGGCGCCCGGGCGCAGAGCGGCCAGGACGGCCCCGACAGCCAGGCCGGCGGTTTCCCCCTGTGGGCTGCCACGCAGACCTATGACTGGTACACCGTAATCGAAGCCGAGACCGAGCGCAGCACCGGCAAGCCGACCCCGGACACGTACTCCTTCACGGTGAAGGCGAACGTCGCGAAGATGACTGTCGCGAATCATGGCGTCCGCAACCTGGACATCACAATCAACGGGCAGGGCTTCAGCCTGGACCAGTTCTTCGTCAAGGGCCAGGGCACCACAACCTTTGATGTCAGCAGCTTCGTCAAGTACGGCGTCAACAACATCGCAATGGACGCGCACGGCACCCCTGACACATCAGCCAAGGTGACGGTGGAGGCCCCGGCCTTTGACGCCCGCCTCCTCCACATCAACGATATTCACGCCAAGGTGGACCCGCTGCCGAAGGTTGCGGCCTATGTCAAGGCGGCCAAGGCACAGGGCGGCAACGTCTACTTCATCAACGCTGGCGACAATTTCTCCGGCAACCCGGTCTCGGACCTCAACCAGGGCGTGCCCATGATCGAGGCCCTGAACGCCATGGGCACGGATCTCAATGTGGTCGGGAACCATGACTTCGACCATGGGCCGGCCAATACCCAGGCCCGCCGTGAGGAGTCGCAGTTTCCCTGGCTGAGCGCCAACACCCGGGTGGTTGACCAGACCGCCACCCCAATCCAACCGTTTGAACCTTACAAGATCATCACCAACGAACTCGGCCAGAAGATCGCCTTCATCGGCCTGACCGAAACCCCGCCCTCCACGGGCCGGAAAAACATCGTCGGCCTGGCGTTCGACAGCCCGGTGGCCGTGGCGCAGCGCTACATCACTGAACTGCGCGACCAGGTGAACGTGGTGGTCGTCGTCTCGCACGACGGCTTCGACTTCGACCAGGCGATGGCCCCACAGATCACCGGCGCCGATCTGATCATCGGTGCCCACTCCCACACCTACCTGGATCAGCCGGTTGTCGTGAACGGCATTCCGATCGTGCAGGTCGGCAGCGATGCCAAGTACGTGGGTGACCTGAACGTCCGCCAGGCGGAGGCTGTAGCCGTGACCGCCGCCGGCCCCGGCGGTGCGTATACTGTCGATACCGCTAAACTGACCACCGCTGATCCCGACGTGCAGGCAATCGTCGACAAGTGGAACGCCGCGATGGGCCCGATCCTGAACGCGATGATCGGCTACACGCCGATTGAGCTGAACCGGGATGACCGCTACACGCGGGATGTCAGCATCGGCAACCTGATCACCGACGGCATGCGGGATTACTTTGGCGCCGATATCGCCCTGACGAACAACGGCGGCATCCGTGCGTCGATCCCCGCCGGCGACATCAACATGCAGAAGATCTACACGGTGCTGCCCTTCGGTAACTTCATCCAGAAGTTCACCCTGACGGGCGACCAGGTCCGGCAGCTGATCGACTACTCGTACAGCCGCCGCAACCAGCTGGACCTCCAGACCTCCGGCCTGACCTACACAATCCTGACGAAGCCGGATGGCTCCATCGACCAGCTGGACCTGAAGGTGAACGGCCAGCCGATCGACCCGAACGCTGCGTACACGCTGGCCGTGGCCGACTACATCGGCACCGGCGGCAGCGGCTACCCACTCGCTGGCTTTGGCGCTCCGACCGACATCTCCTCTGAGGTGGATGCGGTCGTGGTGGGCGAGTATGTGAAGAAGGTCGGCAACCTCACTTACAAGGCGACCGACGGTCGCATCAAGGTGAAGGCGGCGCCGGTGCCGACCGCCGTCGCAAAGGTCAACTTCTACAACAGCTCCAGCCTGCTGGCGGCAGCCGCCGACGGCAGCCTGACAGCGCTGACGAACCAGGCGACGGTACTTGTGACTGGTGAGGCGACCGCCTACCAGTTTGAGCGCAGCGCCACGGCCCCGAAGAATTTCGCTCGCGTCGATGCCGGCAGGCCGATCCCGCTGGCAGCCATGCAGCAGGTCGGCAACGGCAAGGTGGTGGGCCTGGGTGCGCTCCTGGTGGCGAACGGCTTCAAGGCCGGGTACCAGAACGGGCAGTGGGTGACCAACCTGCTCGACTCCCTGACGGGTGCTGCGACTGGCACGCTGCTGGTTGATGAGGGGCACGGCCAGTTCTACGACAACACCAGGTTCGGGCAGCTCAGCGACTTCCTGGCTGACCGGGGTTGGCGTGTCGGGTTCACGGGCAAGGTCACCAGGCTGACTGCTACGATGCTTGCGGGTGTGAAGGTCCTGATGATCACGACGCCGGGCTCCGTCGGCGCCTATAGCGCAGATGAGCTCGCCGTGCTGAACGCCTTTGTGGCGGGCGGCGGCAACGTGATCCTCGCCTCGCAGACGGACTTTGGCAACAACAGCAACCCGGTCGAGCTGAACAGCATCGCCGCCGGCATCGGCACTGTGATCCGGTTCAACAGCGACGAGGTGCGGGACAGCACGAGCAACGACGGCGGTGCGAACTACAGCCCGGTGACCACGCAGTTCAACCCCGGGTACCCGGACCTGCTGAAGGTGCGGTAGGGTATGGGCTTTGAACCGCTTTCGGTGACCGTGGACGGCAAGGCTGTCCGCCTGTTCCGGGGCGCCACGGTCCGGCATGCGCTGATCAACGCCGCTGCCAGCTCGGAGCTGGTGAAGCAGGTAGCGAGCGGCGGGGCGGTGGTCTGGGATGAGACCGCCGGGGCGCAGACGGACTTGGGCGGTGCACTGTACGACGGGCAGGTTCTCGCAGTCAAGTTGTCGCGATAACGCAGCAGGCCCCGCACTGCCCTGATCTGGCAGTGCGGGGCCAACTTTGTGGCGGCTTGGGCCTGTCCCGCCGGGGCTGGATAACCATGCGGACGGATTGCCCGGCATATGGCTCCAGGTTAAGGCCAACGTCAAGGGAATAATCTACGATGTAACGCCAGGGAAATCCTGACCGCAACTTGAAATCAGCAGGGAGTTGGGTCGTGCTCTCCGATGCCGACGACCAGCAGCCAGCGAATCACCCCGACCACCTCTGTGCGGTTGGACGGAGTGACTGCCACAATCGTTTCACTTGCGCAGAAAAGGGGTGTCTGCCCATGCTGACAACAGCTGAAATACAAGCAGCGGTCCGCTCTGCGGGGCTCTCCGGCAAGCCGCTGTGTGTTCATAGCTCGTTCCACTCGTTCGGCCCGGTGGATGGCGGGCCCGACGCTGTCATCGACGCCCTGATGGCTGAAGGGTGCACGGTTATGGCGCCGACCTACTCCGCCATCTACGCGGCGCTGCCGCCGGCGGACCCGGGCGCACGCCCCGCCCGGAACGGCTGGGATTACGCGGCCGGGGTGGTGCCGGAACCGCATGGCACCCGCGTGTTTACACCCGACAGCAACCTGGGCAACAAGGGGATAGACGTGATCGCTGCCACGCTCCTGCAGCGGGCAGGCCGGGTGCGGGGGAACCATCCGCTCAACTCCTTCACCGCTCTCGGCCCCCTCGCCGAAGCGCTGGTCGGGGGGCAGGCGCCACTGGATGTCTACGCGCCTCTGCGGGCGCTAGCCCGGCTGGACGGACAAGTGCTGCTCATGGGGGTCGGGCTGGACAAGCTGACCCTGCTTCATCTGGCTGAGGAGATGGCCGGACGCAACCTGTTCCGCCGCTGGTACCGGGACAGCAGCGGAGTGGTGCGCCAGGCGCAGGTCGGCAGCTGCTCGCAGGGGTTCGGGCAGTTTGCGCGGGCGCTCGCCCCCCTCTTCCAGGTCGACGGGGTCGGGGAGAGCAGCTGGCTGATCGCACCCGCCGCAGATGTGCTTGTGGCAGCGGCAGCAGCGATCCGGCGGGACCCTGAGGTGACGCACTGCGGCGACTCGGCGTGTTTGCGCTGCCAGGATGCGGTAGCGGGCGGGCCCCTCGTGTAAGTGGCGTGCATGGAAAAGCACCGGACGAACCTTTTCAGAAGGGGTTCATCCGGTGCTTGTCTATTGATGGGGGCAGGCTACTTGCTGGTCGTAACGGAGCCCTCGAGGATCGTGTCGATCTCCTTGAGATCCTCAGGGGAGAGCTTCACGCCGGCGGCCTTCACGTTCTCCTCGATCTGCTCGGGCCGGGTGGCACCGATCAGGGCGCTGGTCACCTCGGGGCGCTGGAGCACCCAGGCGAGGGCGAGCTGGGCGGTGCTCAGGCCGTTGCGCTCCGCAACCGGCTTCAGGTTCTGGACCCGGGTCAGCAGCTGCTCGTTGCTGACCATGCCCTGCACGAACCGGCCGACCTTCTCGTCGGCGGCGCGGGTGCCGGCGGCGGGCGGCTGACCCGGGCGGTACTTGCCGGTCAGGACACCCTGGGCCAGCGGCGAGAAGACGACCTGGCCCATGCCCTCGCGGGCCGCGACCGGCATGATCTCGTTCTCAATGTAACGGTTCAGCATGTTGTAGACCGGCTGGCTGACGACGGGGCGGCGCAGGTTGCGCTTGTCCGCGATCGCCGCGGCGTGCTCGATCTGCGCAGCGCTCCACTCCGAGAAGCCGTAGTAGCGGATCTTGCCGGAGGCGACCAGGTCGTCCAGCGCCCGCATGGTCTCCTCGAGGTCCGTATCGGGATCATAGCGGTGGCAATAGTAAATGTCGATGTAGTCGAGCCCCATCGCCTGGAGGCTCATATCGACCCGGTCCATCAGATGCTTGCGGGAGAGGCCCTGGTCGTACGTGGAGGGGCCGACCTTCCAGAAAACCTTGGAGGTGACGGTGTAGGTGTTCCGGGGGAACTCCTTGATCACCTGGCCCAGCATCTTCTCCGCCTCGTGCGGCTGGGTGCCGTAGACGACCGCGCAGTCAAAGTGGTTAATGCCCAACTCGTAGGCCTTGCGAACACAGGCCTGGGCCTGCTCCATTTCCACCTTCGTGCCGTACGTCAGCCAGCTACCCAGGGAGATTTCGCTCAGTTTCAGCCCGCTTTTACCTAGACGACGATATTCCATTGCGTACAACCACTCGCTTTCTCCCAACGTTGCGCCCACAGGGCGACCGCATAATAGACTTCCCTGCGGCAGCCCTGCAGAAACGCTGGCTTTTGCCATTTTCCAGTATAGCATATTTGGGAGAGCGAACCATGGTGGGAGATGGGTTTGCGCAAATAACAGGCGGTCGCGGGCGCCATCCCTGGTGCCTGCGACCGCCTCTGCTGCCTGCGTTCCGATTATGCGACGTCGGAGGCGGGGCGTTGCTGCTGCTGCTCCCGCAGCCATTCGTCCAGCACGCTGACGATGCCGCCGGCCCGGGCGATCCAGCGGTCGCAGTCACGGATGACCTGTGGGAGGCTCTGGTCGGTCACCTCGCCCGCCTTGGCTTTGCCGGCCACCTCCAGGATGTACTTCCAGCGCTGCCGGACCTGCACGGCGGTCTGAAACGGCGCTTCGGCCCCGGCGACGAGCATGAGTACCTCCAGCTGCTCCAGGGTGATCAGATCCATTGCTCCCACCTCCGCATTCGTATCTGTGCTCTTTGTTACGAATGCGGATGCCATAATGTTCGATGTTCCTGCTATAAAAAGTGCGGTTATGGAGCGAGGGCGGGTCCCGGGGGTCCGGACCCTTTGCGAGTGGTAGAGCCGCCGGCGGGTTGCTGCGGGTTGACGCCGAAGACGCGCTCGCCGGCCTCAGCAATCTGGGAGGTGCTGAAAACCTTGGAGGCGGTGGTGGGCCTCGAGCCGGTGGGGGTCGGGCCGGCGGGCGTCGAGCCGGCGGGCGCCGGGGTGGTCGGCGTCGGGCCGGTGCGCGTCGGGCCGGTGCGCGTCGGGCCGCCG
>JAQBPS010000683.1 GCA_028287415.1 Bacillota bacterium
TTTTATAGCCACGGATTTCACAGATTACACCGATTCGGATTATAAATACAGAAAAAACATAATATGGATCGATAATCAGTGTTTGTCTTGAAAATCAGTGAAACCCGTGAAATCCGTGGCAATATAATGTCCGGTGCCCGATTTAAAAGTTCGCGTACACGAAATGAGCCTCAGAGCCCGCACCGGAAGAGTAAATCAGGAGCAGGGCAATCAGGATCGCACAATAGAAGCCCACACGCAGCATGAACTCAACGCGGGGCGATCGTATCAGCGCTGTGATAGAACTGATCCACGGCCTGCGCAATCTGCACCGCTCCTTTCCAACCCGGATGCCACGGGTCACGCATGAAGCCCATCTCGTACTCCTGGCTACCGAAGTCCACGACCTGGACTCCGTCCCGCTGCCCCAAGGCGCGGATGCGGGCATAGTAGGCCTGCCGGTCAGCCGCCGGGTGGCCCCTAAAATCATAATACGCGCCCATGACGGGCAGGGATATCACCAGCGGACGGACGTGCAGCTCCTTCAACGTAGCGATCACCAGGTCAAGGTCAGCATACTCGGAGGAGTTACGCCAGGAGTCGCCAGTGGCCGAATTGCGCAGTTGCTCCAGCCGAGGCGCCACGAATCGGGTGTAGTAATTATCCTGGATGCCGAACTGGTTCGTCGTGCTCCGCTGCATCGCTTGGATGTCAGCGGCGGTCAGGAGCTGGCCCCAGTCCGGGGGCGGGTTGTGCACCACCGGCCGGGTGCGGGGCTTCAGCCCGCGCTGCCAAACGAGCTTGAGCACCGCCATGTCGTCATGGATGCGCAGCGTCTCCAGTCGCAGGCGGCCCAGCGGCCACAGCGCACAGTAGCCGGTTTTGCCCCACAGGCCGCCGGCGGCCAGCGACTGCAGACCGGCCCGCAGGACGGGGTCATCGGTGCCCGGGGAGCCCAGCGCCAGCAGCCGGTGTGCGGCCCGCTGCTTCAGCGCTGGGGACAGCGGTGATGTATAGACAAGCTCATAGGCCTGTACCGGCGAGAAGTTCTTCCGGTATGCCGTGTCGCTGATGCTCCCGTTGAACCACGTGGGCGTCACGAAGAGAACGACCCGCTTGCCCTTGATGTCGGAACCGAGGGCCGAGAGGGCCAGCAGGTTATGGATCGATTGCCGGTACCCGCTGCCGATGAGGTACACGGAAAAGCCGGTGGGCTGGCTGTCAAAAATTTTGGCGGGGTGGAACTCATCCTGGAAGGTGAGTTCAGAGGAGCCGAGCAGTATCAGCATGTCTTTGTGGCGGGCCGCCTCACGGCTCAGGCTCACGCCCTTCACGGTCTGGTCTTCGACCATGGGCGCCAACGTATAGAGGTAGCGGCTCGCCGCGGCGCCGAGGACCATGCGCGCGGCAATCATCAGTGCGAGGAACAGAAGCAGGGCCGCCAGCCCCGGCCGCAGGTGTCTGTGCCGATTGGTTTGCTGCTTGGGTACCTGCGGGTGGGGGACCGATTTCGCCTCCAACCCGGCACCTCCTAACCGTGTGTCGCAAGCGTAGGTCCAGAGATAATCTGCCTCATATTCGCCGTGCGTGGCCGACTTTCCCTTTGTCACCGTTTGACTATGCCACGAGTAAATCGTAGTCGCGGTGCCAGCGCCTGGCAGGAGAACGCACTTCGGCCGCGAATCCAGTGAGGGACGCGCCAATGCTTGGGTGTTCGCGCCAAAAAAAGTTACGCATCGGTACCATTTGCCGGAAGGAGAATCGCGCCGCGGCGCGAATCTCTTCCGTAAGGAAACATTCGAGTGAACAGTTGCCGCGCCATGGAGACTGCGGTGATAATAGATGGAGGGCATTCACATGTACGAAAACCAGCTTTACAACCGGGACAGCCGTGATCTCAGCTTTATCCCAGACGGGGCCGTCGACCTGGTGGTGACTTCACCGCCCTACAACGTGGGGATCAAGTATGCGACCCATGAGGACTGCTTGCCGCTGGAGGAGTACCTGGGTATGCTCGAGTCGGTGTGGCAGGAGTGCCACCGGGTGCTGGCGCCGGGCGGGCGCATTGCCATCAACGTGGCGGGCGTGGACCGCAAGCCCTATCTCCCTCTGCACTCGTACATTACGCTGCAGATGATCAAGCTGGGCTTTCACATGCGGGGCGAGATCATCTGGAACAAGGGTGCCAGCGTGGGCGTCTCCACGGCCTGGGGCTCCTGGTGCCGACCGTCGAACCCGACGTTGCGCGATGTGCACGAGTATATCCTCGTGTTCTCCAAAGAGGACTGGGCCATGCAGCACAAGGGCGAGACCGATCTCATTTCGGAGGAGTTCGTCGCGCTGACCAAGTCGATCTGGGACTTCCCGACGATCAGCGCCAAGAAAGTCGGCCATCCGGCGCCCTTCCCGCTCGAGCTGCCCAGCCGCTTGATCAAGCTTTACACCTACAGGAACGACGTGGTTCTCGACCCCTTCATGGGCAGCGGCACCACCTGTCAGGCCGCCGAACTGCTTGGGCGGCGGTGGATCGGGGTCGACATGGACCCGGGCTATTGTCAGTTGGCGGAGGAGAACCTGCGGAACGCACAGGCTGCGCGTGCGAATGCGGAGAAGGTGCAGCGGGTTGCTGGCGCGTAGCTTTCGCGACAGCCCGGGGTGAATGCGACCGGGCTGTAGAGTTGGGTTTTTTTATATTGACGCGGATTGACGGATCGCGCGGATTTTAAGACACGCTGATTAATTCATGAGGGAACGGCCACTGTAATATGGCCATGCTGGCCCGCTTTGTAGCGCATGGGCATTTTATATGGCCACGGATTGCACGGGTTACA
>JAQBPS010000699.1 GCA_028287415.1 Bacillota bacterium
CCCGCTAGGCGAAACCGACCCTGTATAAAAAGACCGGGCGGCAGTCACACTGCCGCCCGGTCTTTTCATTTATTCAGCTCGATGAGCGATTGATCTACCTCACTGATCTTCGTATGGCCGGATACGCCCAGCTGGATCTCAACCTCCGCGGTCAGGTTCTGGATCACCTCGGAGACCCCTGACTCACCCGCCACCGCCATGGCATAGGCGTACGGGCGCCCCACCAGCACAGCCGTCGCCCCCAGCGCCAGCGCCTTCAGCACGTCAGCACCCCTGCGGATTCCGCTGTCCATGAGCACCGGGACCCGGCGGCGGACCACCTCACAGATCTCCGGCAGTGCATCCAGCGTTGCGATCGCCCCGTCCAACTGGCGCCCGCCGTGGTTCGACACGATCACCCCATCCATCCCGTGCTCCATGGCCAGTTCGGCATCAGCCGGGTGCGTGACGCCCTTCAGCACAACGGGCAGCTTGGTCATGGTGCGGATCTGGTCCAGCTCCCGCCAGGTGAAGCAGCTGTTGTTGCCCTGGTCGAGTGCGAGATCGACGGCGGCCTGCCGGTCCTCCGCAATCGGCCGTTTGAGCATGCGCTTGAACTCCGGGTCGGAGAAGTAGTTGCCCATTCCCTCCCCGCTTAAAAACGGCAGGAACCCGTTCCGGAGGTCCTTCTCACGCCACCCGAGCATGGTCGAATCCAGCGTGACGACCACAGCCTTGTACCCGGCTGCCTCCGCCCGCTCCAGGAAACTGCGGGTCAGTTCCGGCGCCTTGGGCGGGTATAGCTGAAACCAACGGGGCGCCCCCCCCATCTCCTTGGCGATGTCCTCCAGCGAAACCGTGGAGACATTGCTGAGGATATACGGCACCTTGAACTTGGCGGCGGCCCGGGCCGGTGCCCGCTCGGCATCCCGGTGCAGGATCGAAAGCACCCCGATCGGCGCCAGCAGGAACGGCACCTGATAGGTCTCCCCAAAGATGGTGACGGAGAGATCGCGGGTGGAAATATCGGCGCACACACGGGGCCGGATCCGCCAGCGGCTGAACGCCTCACGGTTGGCAAGCATCGTGTCACCTGCGCCGGCGCCACCGACCACATAACCGAACGGGCCGGCCCCCAGGATCTCCCGCGCCCTGTCCTCCCACTCCTCAAAGGAGACGGGCAACATCTGAGCGGCTTCATCGCCGGCGCGGTAATGCTGCATCTGTGTTTTGGGTCCTTGAAGCTCCTGCACGATTCCCACTCCTCGACAAAGGGTTCAGCCGCGCGTTACGCCCCAGCGGTCGGAAAAGATCGGCAGCAGCAGGTTGTCGGTCGGTACATAATCATCGGTCAGCACCATGCCGCCGTCCGGAACCTTCATCCTGCCTGTAATAAAACTGGGCCGCTCGGGGTGCTGGTCCCACTCCGCCCACGGCAGGGGATTCGCCGAGGCCACCAGAATGTGCGGGCCGCGCACAATGCCCCCGCCGTTGCCGGGCAGCACGTCCACATACGGAAAGACTTTTTTCAGCGTAGCGGTCATGGCGCCCACCAACGGTCCGCCGTCGCGGTTGTCAATCACATTGACGATGTACAGGCCGGGCTGCGCCAGCCGGCTCTTGACCAGTTGGGCAAATTCGACGGTCGTCAGGTGATAGGGCACCGCAAGGTCGCTGAAGACATCGGCAAAGACCACGTCGTACTTCCGGCCCGGCCTCAGCTGTGTCATGGCCAGCCGGGCATCCCCGTTCTTGCTGTGGATTCGCTTCGCGGTGGGGACAAACTCACGCATGGCCACCTGCGTCACCGCGGGGTCGACCTCGACCACGTCGATCGTCGCCCAGGGGAAGTTCTTCTCGACCCAGTGCGGCAGCATGTAGCCGCCCCCGCCGAGAAAGAGCGTGCGCACGTCCGGCTCGGCGCTGGCTTTCATGATCCATGCGACGACCTGCTCGTACGGGTACCACAGCGCGTCCGGGTCGTTCACCGCGTAGCCGGCATGGGTCAGATAGTCGAGGCGCAGCCGCTTGACCGGTCCGCTCTCCGTGGTACCGGCGGTCACCACGGTGCGGATGCAGTAGTAGGCCGACTCCACATCGCACTGGGCCGCAGCCCGCATCGGCAGGGCGGCGCTGGCCGCCAGGGGCAGTGCGATCAGAATGGCGGCCGTGATCGCCCGCCGGACGGGGGAAGCGACCAGGGAATAGGCGCCCAGTGCCACCAGCAGCAGCGTGATCCCCAGCAGGATCGAGCGGGTACCGTAGGCCGGGATCAGCCAGAAGCCGGTCGCATAGGTGCCGGCGATCGATCCGGCAATGCCGCTCGCAGCCAGGCGCCCGACCGTGCTGCCGACCCGCTGCCGGCTCTGGAGTGCAGCCTTATAGAGCAGCGGCGAGATCGCGGCCAGAAAGAAGCAGGGCAGCCCGAAGAAGAGGGTCGAGAGCAGGAAAATGCCGACCAGTGCCGGCACTTGCCGGGCGCTCAGCGCTTCCGCCATCGTGCCGATCACCGGGCGGGCCAGGAACAGCGCTGAGGTCAAAACGGCTGCGGCGATGAACATGCGCGGCAGCCAGCGCCGGGCATCGCCCCGGTCGGCCAGCCAGCCGCCGGCCAGATGACCGAAACTCATGCCGGTCAGGCAGGCACCGATGATCCCGGTCCACGTGTAGAGGGAGACGCCGACATACGGGGCGACAACCCGGCCCGCAACCAACTCAATCGTCATCAGGCAGCCGCTGGCCAAAAACAGCAGCAGGTAGATGCTTCCCACACAAGATCCCCCCAGGCATCGCCAATTCGCTCAAACTCCCTTGTAGGATGGCAAATTTACGGGGGTTGCATCCGTGCCTGAGCGCGCGAAAA
>JAQBPS010000743.1 GCA_028287415.1 Bacillota bacterium
GAAGCGGCCGAGGCGACACAGGCGGCCCTGACCATCAACCCGGAGTACCAGGCGGTGGTGGCCCGGTTCCTGGGGCGGGTAAGCGATCCGTTGCTGGCCCGGCGCCTCGTGGCGTGGGACCAGGCGTTCCGATCGGCCAGGGTCAGCGCCCGGCCGGAAATCCGCCAGCTCGTGAATGAGATCAGCGATACGATTGTGCAGTTCGGGTATGCGGTGCAGGGTGAGACGCTCGACCTGGGCGGCGCCCGGAACGTGTTGCGGACGGAGCCGAACCGGGAACGGCGCCGGGCCGCGTGGCTCTCCTTTGCGCCGCTTTCCCGCCAGCTGGACGCCCGTACCCGCGAGCTGTTCCGGCTGCGCAATCGCGCCGCCAGGGAAGAGGGCTACGAGACCTACGCACACATGCAGCTGGACGCGCAGGGGCTGTCGCTTCAGCAGGTGCGCGGCATTCTCAAGGAGCTCGCGGCTGCCAGCGCTGACGCCTATAACCGCGTGATGCAGGATGGGGCAGAGCGGCACGGCCTCGAGCAGGTGCAGCCGTGGGATGTCAAGTTCCTCCTGGACGGCGAGGGTGGTCTGCGAGGCCGGTACTTCCCCCGGTCGGGCATTATTCCCCGCCTGGAGGAGTGGGGCCGGGAGCACGGACGTGACATGGCGGAGCTGGGCATTTCCGTCCACTTCATGGACATTCCTTACAACGGTCTCTGCATGACCATGCACTCGCGGGACATAAGGATTCTGGGGAACCCCGCCGACGGCCACAACTACTACAAGACGGGCTTCCATGAGCTTGGGCACGCCATGCACGCCGCACACAGCGACCCCGGCAGCTACATACTGCGCCGGGAGCCGTCCGTCTTTTCTGAGGGCATGGCCGAGATGCTCGGTTACACGGTGGATGACCCCGCGTGGCTCAGCCACATGGGGCTCGACATGAACGAGGTGGCCGGGGCCGGCGCGCAGAGCATGGGCCCCTGGTTTGCCTACCTCCGGGAGCGCTCTGCCCACGCCCTGTTCGAGTACGAGGCCTACGCCAACCCGGACGCCGACCTGGATGCGATCAACGCGAACATCGAGGCGGAGCTGCTCGGCTGTGCGGTCGATGCCTCACCGCGCTGGGCCGCCGAGCCGAACGCCTGGTACTCCCGGTACCCGGTCTACTGGCAGAACTATGTATTGGCAGATGTGATCGCAAGCCAGATCCACCACGACCTGCGCCGGCGCTTCGGCTCCGTGTGGCGCAACCAGCAGGCGATTGCGCATATCCAGGAGCACTACTGGGCTCCCGGTGGCGCTGTGGACTGGCAGGAGAAGCTGCGCAGCGGCACTGGTGAGGGGCTGAACACCCGGGCGCTGGTGGCCGACCTCAGCCGTTAGCCGTCAGGAACTGTTGCAGGAGCAGTGCGGTGGCTGCGGGCGCCTCACGTGGGCTGTGGCGCCCGCTGCCTGGCACCTCGGCCCACCGCAGGGCAGGCAGGCCGCCGAACAGCTTTGCGACCATGGCTTTGGACTCCGTGGAGCTGTGCTCGCCGGTAAGCGCCAGCACCGGGCAGGAGATGCCATGCAGGCCCCCCATGTCGCCACCGGCGAAATCTCCGGGTGGGAAGACGCCGGGGGCCGGCTCACAAAGGCTGGCATGCGTTTGCTGCGCCACGACCGCCGCAATGGCGGCGACATGCTGCGGCGCCCGCACCGCACTGCCATAGGCGACCGCCAGCCATTGGAGCAGATTTTCCAGGTGCCAGGCCGCCTGAATGGCTGGTGCTGAGTCGCTGCGCGGGACCACCGGGTCCACTACGGCGACGGTGCGCACCCGCTCACGCGTGCGGCTGGCGAGCGCAGTGACTGTCGGACAGCCGGAGCCATGCGCTACCAGGTGAACGGGGGGCAGATCGAGTCGTTCGATCAGGGTCAGCAGTCCGTTCGTGCGGCTCTCTGCCAGCCCGTGGCCGGGCCGGGGACCGGAGTGCCGCCGCAGGTCGCAGCGAATCACCCGGAAACGCTCAGCCAGCAGTGCAGCCACACCGTTCCAGAGGCTTGGGGCCGACAGCAGCCCGTGGACCAGGAGGACTGGCGGTCCCGAACCGGCCTCCTCATATGGCAGCGGCGACTCTCCCGATCTGCCTGCGCACATGTCAATGCCTCCCAGGCGATTTCGTTCCCAGAATAATGTACCAATTATCGAAAGAGTTGTCAAGATCTGGGAATGCGTTTTCCGAAAGCAGGAATTGGCTTTCGCTGAGCAGAAGTTCGGTGAGTCCCTATTGTGCCACAGCCTAAAGTAATTGAGGTGAGCAATCGTGGCCAATCTGAGTTGGCCAGGGACGGCCCTGGCCGGATCACCGGAGGCCGGCGCCACGTGGCGGCTGGGACCTGTACGCCTTGGCTATATCGACTACCTGAACTGCCTCCCCGTTTACTATGGCATTGAGCAGGGCATCATCGACTTGCCGGTGGCCGTGAAAAAGGGCCCGCCAGCCCAGCTCAACCAGCTGTTCGTGCAGGGCGCCCTGGACATCACGCCGATCTCGTCGATCGAATATGCCCGCCATGCCGCTGACACGGTCATCCTACCGAACCTGTCGATCAGTGCAGACGGAGACGTGCAGTCGGTGCTGCTCTTTTCCAAGGTGCCGCTGTCCGAGATGGATGGCCGGCGGTTTGCGCTCACCAGCCACAGTGCCACCAGCGTTGTGCTGACGAAAATCATCATGCAGGAAAAGTTCGGCGTCAAACCGGACTACTACCGGGCGGAGCCCGATCCTGTGAAGATGCTGGCGGAAGCGGACGCCTGCCTGATCATCGGCGACCTTGCGCTGCTCGCGGCCTACGACAGCCACCTGCGTACGGTCTACCCGACCCTGCAGGTGACGGATCTCGGCCAGGCCTTCAAGGAGCTGACCGGGGAGATCATGGTCTTCGCCCTGTGGGTGATCCGGCGAGAGTTTGCCGACCAGAATCCCGACGGGGTGAACCTGGTTGCGAAACTCTTTCAAGTGAGCCGCGACTACGCCATGGAGCACATGAGCGAGCTGGTCGATGAGGCGCTCCGCCGCCGCATGTTGCCCCGTGAGACGGTGGTCGACTACTTCCGCCATATCCGGCATCACTTCACCGAGGACTATCGGCGCGGCCTGCGAACCTATTATCAGCTGGCACATAAGATCGGGGAGCTCGACTCGGTTCCAGACCTGCAAGTGTGGGAGGGGTAAGCAGTGGTTACGAGCACATTGACTGATATTCGCCCCCTTCTTGATAAGCGGCTTTCCGGCGGAAAACTGACCCTGGAAGACGCGGTCCGGCTCCTTGAGAGCAACGACCTGCTTGCCATGGGCCAGGCGGCTGACCAGGTCCGTCAGCAAATGCACCCTGACAACCGGGTCAGCTTCGTGATCGACCGGAACATCAACTATACGAACGTCTGCGTGGCGCAGTGCAGCTTCTGCGCCTTCAAGCGCGATGTCGGCCACGAGGAGGGGTATACCCTTGACTGGCACACCATCGATCAGAAGTGCCAGGAGCTGGTGGACCAGGGCGGTACCCAGGTGCTGCTCCAGGGCGGTCTGAACCCGGCCCTGAAGCTGCCCTACTACCAGGAGCTGATCAGCC
>JAQBPS010000758.1 GCA_028287415.1 Bacillota bacterium
CCGAAGACAATGGCGATGCCAACGTGCGTAAGGGCTCCGGTCATCTGATTGAATATGATAGCACCGGTACCCGCGAAGACGACTCCGAAGGTGCCGATGAACTCGGCGACAAGTTGCCTGCGCATTAGCCCCTGCCCACCCGCAGCATTTGGCCAAACTCGTGTGGGAGGTCGGTCGCCTCTACCGCCCGGGCGGCCGCCTCGAAGTCATACGGCACCTCGATGATCTCAACCTTTACGCCGGCGCTCGTGATGTCGAGCATGACGTAGGTGGCGTTGGGATTTCCGTGCTTGGGCTTGCCCGTGCTGCCTGAGTTGACCAGATGCTTGCCACCGAGGACCTTGTGAAAGGGCTTGTGGGTGTGCCCGAAGATGAGTACGTCAGCGCGGGTGGACGCGAGATGCTTCGCAAATACGGCGTCGTCAACGTCCGCGAACAAATACTCATTCAGCACGTCCGGGCTGGCATGGACGAGGACGACCTGATGCCCTTCGATCTCCCGCTGAAGCTTGTAGGGCAGGTTGCGCAGGTACCGCTTGTGCTCCTCGCTGGTGTTGGCCTTGGTCCACGCGATGGACCGCTGGCCCCGCTCCATGGCGGCATCATCCGGGTAGTCGCAGCCACAGGCGATGCGGAAGTAGCCAATCCCGTCATCGTAGTTGCCCATGATGGTGGGGATACCCCGGCGCTGGATCTCCTCGACAACCTCGCCCGGGTTGGCGCCGTACCCGACCAGGTCGCCGCCGCACCAGACGATGTCCGCACCGCGGGTTTCGCTGTCCTTGAGGACCGCATGAAGGCCCTGGATGTTGCCGTGGATGTCCGAGAATACAGCCAGCTTCACGCTTCACAGGCTCCTTTGTCACAGCAGAGTTGGACCCGGTTGAGGGTGGCACGGCGCCTGACCTCATCGGCCATGGCTGGCGTATCACTGGGCTCGGCGTCAAGGAAGGCCGAGAAGTCAGCGAGAGCCGTCTGTAGGCGGTTTCGGTCGCCACGGTAATACGTCCACATCCCAGCCCTGCGCTCGGCGACGAGGCCCGCAGTTTTCAGCTTGGCGATGTGCTGGGAGACTGCCGGCTGGCTGATCTGGAGAAGCTCCTGCAACTCGCAGACGCACAGCTCTTCCGCCAGAATGAGCTTCAGCACCTTTAACCGCGTAGGGTCGGCGAGCGTTTTCAGGACCACAATGTGCTCGTTCATGGCGTCACCTCGGGCATAAGTTTATGCTTATATACTTGTCCGTGTCAACCGCGGCAAACGGCGAAAGGACGCTGCTCGGTGATCACACACCTGAGGCAGCGTCCTTGTATTTAGCGCTAGCCAACCGTTGCGCCACTCCTCTGAGGAAGGGTGTTGTAGCAGGTGGATCAGGGCCGGTGCCGGAGCAGGCGCATGCCATTCAGGGTGACGATGATCGTCGCACCCATGTCGGCCAGGATCGCCAGCCAAAGGGTCAGCCAACCGGGGAACACTGCTGCCACGGCAAGGAGCTTCAGGCCTAGTGCGATGCCGATGTTTTGTTTGATGACCCGCAGCGTGGCGCGGCTCAGTCGGATGGTAAAGGGCAGTTTGGACAGGTCGTCCGCCATCAGCGCAATGTCGGCGGTCTCCAGTGCCACGTCCGTTCCGGCGCCGCCCATTGCGATGCCGACCGAAGCCGCGGCCAGCGCCGGGGCATCGTTAACCCCATCGCCCACCATGGCGACGGTGCCGTACTTGGCCGCCAGGGCCTTCACGGCAGCCACCTTGTCCTGGGGCATCAAGTCAGCCTGCACTTGATCCACTGCGACGGCTCGCCCCATGGCCTGGGCAGTGCGGGCGTTGTCACCGGTCAGCATGATGGTTTGCCGCACGCCGGCCGCACGCAGCTCCTGGATCAAGCTGGCGCTGCTCTCCCGCACCGTGTCTGCCACCGCGATAGCGCCGAGCAGATGGCTGCTGTCCCCAAGGAGCATCACTGTTTTGCCTTCCGCCTGCCAGCGTTCGACCACAGTCCGAGCTGCGCCCATTTCAACGCCGAGGTCGTCGGTGAACAGCTTCGGACTGCCCACATAGAGCAGACGGCCATCTACTGTTGCGCTGGCTCCCCGGCCGATGATGGCCTGGAAGTCGCTGGCCGCATGGGTTTGAGATTCTCCCTGGGCCCGGCTGATGATCGCCCGCGCCAGCGGGTGCTCCGACCGGGTTTCAACCGCCGCCGCCAGGGACAGAACCTCGGCCTCGGAGAGATCCCCCGTCAGGCGCTCCACATCCGTCACCTCAGGCCGGCCCTTGGTCAGGGTGCCCGTCTTGTCGAAGGCAATCGCCGCGATGTGTCCAGCTCGCTCCAGGTGGGCCCCACCCTTGATGAGCACGCCGTGGCGAGCGGCGTTGCTAATGGCCGAGAGAATCGACACTGGCGTGGACACGACCAGGGCACACGGGCACGCGACGACCAGGAGGGAAAGCCCCCGATAGATCCATGGGGCCCACGGCTGTGCGAACAGGAGGGGCGGGAGGAGCACGATCAGCAGCGTCCCGAGCATAACTGCGGGCGTATAGATCTTCGCGAACTTCTCCACCAAGGTCTGCGAAGGAGCCCGCTGTGCCTGGGCCTCTTCGACCAGATTCAGGATCTTGGCGAAGGTGGTGTCCTCGACGACCTTGGTCACCAGCACCTCCAGCGCACCGGAGCCATTGAGCGTCCCTGCGAAGACTTCATCGCCCTGTGCCTTCTCCACGGGCACTGACTCGCCGGTGATGGCCGCCTGATCAATGGCCGATGCGCCCGCCAGAATCGCACCATCCATGGCGATCTTCTCACCAGGGCGGACGATCATGAAGTCGCCCACCTTGATCTCCTCAACAGGCAACTCAACTTCCTGGTCTTTGCGCCTCACCCTGGCGACCTTCGGGGCGATCTCCATGAGCGAGCGCAACGACTGACGCGCCCGATCCATGCTGTACGACTCCAGCGTCTCGCTCACCCCGAACAAGAAAGCGACCACGGCGCCTTCGCTCCACTGGCCCAGGCAAGCCGCTCCGATTATCGCGATCGTCATGAGCGCATCCATGTTGAAATCCATCCGGAGCAGGCTGCTGATGCCCTTTCGACCGACACTCCAGCCGCCGATCAGGATTGCGATTACATATAGCCCGATATGCAGCCAGGCTGGTCCGAACAATTCTGTGACCCAGCCGCCGGCGATGAGCAGTCCAGCAACGCCGGTTGAGATCAGGTGCGGATTTGCCGCCCAGAAGGATAGCTCCGGGGCCGGCGCCTTTGCGGAGCGCACCTGAACGTTATGCTTCTCACCAGCCTTCACAATCAGATCCGGATCAACTGTACCTTCGACGGTCACTTTGGCTGCAGCAAAGTTCAGTTCTACCCTGGAGACTCCAGGGATCGCCGCTACGTCCCGCTCGAACTTGGCGGCACAGTCCGTTCAGGTGAGGCCTGTCAGCCGGTAGATTTGCTTGCCGGCCGGACGCACACGTGGCTGTGCTGCACTCATTCGTGTTTCCCCTCCCGGAAGTGTTCGAGCGCCTGGCGGATCATGCCCATCACGTGCTCATCATCCAGTGAGTAGAAGACGAGCTTCCCCTGCTTCCGGTACTTGGCGAGCCCCATGTTGCGCAGCAGGCGCAGATGGTGGGAGGCGGTGGCCTCCGTCACACCCATCAGAGCGGCCACGTCGCAGACGCAGAGCTCTTCCTTTGAGAGAGCCAGAGCAATCTGTACACGTGTATCGTCGGCAAGCGCCTTGAAGATCAGCGCCAGTCCCCTGGTGCCTTCAATGACAGGCTTCAGCCGGGCGATTTTCTCGGGGTCGTAGCACGAGACTTCGCATATGTCCTGCTCCGTTGTCTCCAAAGCCTTCGGATTTGCCATTTGGTGTCCCTCCAGTTCACGGCGCTATGTAAAATCTCAATTAGATACTCGTTTGATTGTCATTCTATCTGGAGGCCACTGTCGACGTCAAGCGCGTTAAAACGGCCAGCAAGGGCGTGCCCTTGCTGG
>JAQBPS010000760.1 GCA_028287415.1 Bacillota bacterium
CCTAATGAGTAAGGAGGCGCCCAGGTGCTATGGCTGATTCCCCTGCTGGCAGGGGCGCTTCTCATGTCCCTTTCCGTGAACGGGTTCCTGGTGCCGCTCAAATTGGCCGACGGCGGTGTCGTGGGCCTGGGCATCATCCTGCACCATAAGCTGGGCGTGCCGATCTGGGTCAGCATGATTGTACTGAACATCCCCATCGTGATGCTGGGGGTCCGATTCAAGGGCTGGGGTTTCCTGTGGAAATCCGTGGTCGGCGTCGGCGCCTTCGCCGGCTTTCTCGCATTGACCAGTGGGCTGCAGCCGGTGGTGCACGAAACGGTCCTGGCGATCGTCTACGGCGGCGTGCTGATGGGTATCGGACTCGGGCTCGTGCTCCGCTCCGGCGGTACCACTGGCGGCACGGATATCCTGGCAATCATCGGGCACAAGCGACTGGGGATCTCCCTTGGCCAGCTGGGCCTGGCGATCGATGCGGTCGTGCTTGTGGCAGCCGGCTTTGCGTTCTCGGCGGAGGCTGCACTCTGGTCCGCCATCACGCTGGTGATCTCCAGTAAGTTTGTCGACATTGTGAACGAGGGCTTCAACGCGGCCAAGGGTCTCACGATCATCACCACACAGCCCAAGGCGGTCGCTGATCGCATCATGAGCGAGGTAGAGCGGGGCTGTACCATCATGCCGGGCATCGGCGCTTACACTGGTGAGCCCCGGAGCGTTCTTTACGTGGTGGCCCAACGGGGAGAGCTGGCGGTGATCAAGAGCATCGTCTACCGGCTCGATCCGAAGGCTTTCGTAGTAGTGGCCGACGTGCATGAAGTACTGGGCGAGGGCTTTCAGGCGCATACCGATTGAAGTGAGAGGGGGGCAGAGCGCACTGCTGCGCACAAAACGCTCCGACCGCTAAACTCGCAGTGTCGGGGCGTTTGCTCCTTGCCCCGCCTGTAGCGATCGCGTCAGCCCCCATGACGTCTTGGCCGTCATGGGGGCTTCTGCGCGGAAAACCCAGAGGTGCCGGGCTTACTCAGATATGCTCGACCAGGATGAAGGTGTTGCCGTACAGATCTGCGAAGATGGCCTCCACGCCGTACGGCCGCACTGCCGGCGGGCTGAGAATCTCGACGCCCTGCTCCGCCATGTCGGCGCAGGTCTGCCGGCAGTTGTCGGTCGACAGGACTGTGCCGGAGACCTTACCGACCATCTCCATCATCCGGTGTGCGATGTCGGACGGGTGCCAGCGCAGCGGGTTGTGCAGGATCAGCTCCGCCCCGGCGCCGCCGCGAGGACCGACGGTCACCCAGCGGCCGCCCTCCGGCATGCTGATATCCATCCGCGTTTCCAAGCCTAGCTTCTCGGTGTAGAACTTCAGCGCATCCGCTTCGTCCCGGATGAACACGGTGACCTTGTCGATGCCTGTGATCATGGAAAACCCTCCTTCGCCATCGCCTGGCATGGCGCTGCTGTTCATAGCATGTCCGCTCGTGAGGATTGACGAAAGCAGGCAGTAGGGATAAGATGAATCTGGAACCTATACCCCGTAGAGGTATCTCTAAAGGAGTGTATGTTGATGACGACAACCGTAAAGATCACTGGTATGACATGCGGCCATTGCGTGGCGGCCGTCAAGTCGGCGTTGCAGACTGTTCCCGGCATCAAGTCATTCGACGTGAAGATCGGTGAGGCCACGATCGAATCCGAGGGCACTTTGGATTCCGCCGTTGTCAAGCACGCGATTGAAGAAGAGGGGTACGAGGTCGTCAGCGTCGGCTGATCCTAGCCAGGCGGCGAGCCGGACCCGGCACATAACAAAACGCCCGGCGGATCATTCCGCCGGGCTGAGTTTTTTTATGCTGTTTCCAGATCGATGCGAATCCGCAAGGGGCGGAAGTCAGCCCGCAGCTGGCGGAGTGCGTCACCCCACACCACCTCATGGCCGTAGCTGTCCTCGCGGACGAGTGCGTACGGGTACTCCGCGGTCTTCAGGAACGCTGCCACCAGGGGGTTGCCCAGGGAGGCCCGGACCAGCGGCGAGTCATCCGTCTTCGGGTAGTTAGCCAGCGAGCGCCGGGCACCACCCGACCAGAGACCGAACTCAATGCCGCCTGCTGTCTCAAACACATAGCGCCAACTGGAGAACCACGGAATCACCCGGGCCCGCAGCGAGCCGTCAGCTATGAGCTTCCGGTAGAGCTTGTTGGCCTTGAGGATCCGGTAGAAGACGTATGGCCAGATCAGCAGGAACGAGAGGGCCAGGAACTGGTGTGAGCCGCGGCCGACCGCAACGGCGATGCTGGGCACGCCGAGCACCAGCAGGAGGATCGGATCGAGAATGTGCAGGATGCCCAGGTCGATCGAACGGCCGCTGAGCGGCCAGAACGGGCGGGCGCCGAACAGGTTAAGGCAGTCCATGCCCATATGAATCAGGGAGCCCAGGAGTGTCCACAGGAAGAAGATGCCGATCGGAGCACTAAGCATCAACGGGTGCATGACCAGCGACGCAAGGGCCGCCAGCGCGATCGCACCCGGAATGGTATGAGTGACGGTGCGGTGCATTTTGATGTCACGCCGCACCAGGAGGCTGAGGGGAACGTCAATGTCGGGGAGTGAATTGCCAATGAGCACGCCCCAGTATGCCGCAGCTCCGAATGGGCCGGCGACAGTGCTGGCAGCTGCGCCCATGGCATGTCCCACCAGCAGATGTGTGAGCGTGTCCACGGCGTGAACCTCCCTGTTTTTTTCAATCCATTTTTTGTTCAACAGTAGCCAATGATACCAGGAATGTACGCCGTTGGCTATCGATTATTTATCGTTTACAGTAGTTACCACAATAAAATCTTCGCTGCCCCCGTGACGCATATCGTCACGGGGGCAGTTACGTTTTGTGCGCGGCCGCTGCGCTCAGCCTCTCTTTCGCTTCAAGGCAGGCTTGTACTCTGCGGCCGTCGACACGGCTTCGCTCTCCATGGAAATGGCGAGTTGGAGCAGGGAGTCAGTCGCCCGGGACGGTGCGACGCCCAGCTGGGTGCGCAGGCTTTCCCGGCAGGCGGCATACTGCTGGCGGGCGGAGCTCACCTGGCCGTTCTCCAGATAGAGCCGGATCAGGGCCTGGTGCGCAGGCTCGTGCGCCTCGTCGAGCGCAAGCCGCTGCTTGAACATCAGGATCCCCTTGGCGTAGTCCTGCGCCTCGTGCCAGTAGTAGTCCCCCAGCCAATCGAGGGCCGCCGTGTAGCGCTCCCGCAGCAGGTTGCGCAGGTCCTCCAGGGCGGCGCTGTACGGGTCGTCAGCGGAGAGATCGCCGCGGTACACCTTGCACGCAGCCTCGTAGTGGCTGGCCGCCAG
>JAQBPS010000018.1 GCA_028287415.1 Bacillota bacterium
GACCGGTGGACTCCAGCGAGTACTGAACGCCCTGCCCGCCCGTGATGCGCTTCACAGCGTCGACTGCATTCTCCTCCATGCCGTTCACGGTGTGTGTCGCCCCCAGCTCCAGCGCGAGCTCCAGGCGGTTCGGCTTCGTGTCCACGGCAATGATGGTCGTCACACCACTTAGTCTCGCCGCCATGACAGCGCTCAGCCCCACCGCACCGGCCCCGAAAGTTACGAAGGAACCGCCGGCGGGCACACGGAGGGCCCTCAGGACCGCTCCCGCCCCGGTTTGAATGCCGCACCCGAGCGGACCGAGCAACTCCAGCGGGACGTCCTTGCGGACCTTGACCACGTTGCGCTCGTGAGCGATCGCAAATGTGCCGAACGAGGACTGCCCGAAAAAGTGGCTGTGCACGGCCTCGCCGTTCTGGCGGATGGCGGTCGAGCCGTCCGGCCGGTGTCCCCCGAAGTTGCGGTCGAAAAACTCCCGGCAATAGCTCGGGTGCCCGGATTGGCACATATCGCACTTGCCGCAGAATGCAAAGGTCAGGACCACATGGTCGCCTGGGGCGACCTTCGTCACGTCATTGCCAACCCGCTCAACCACCCCCGCCCCTTCGTGTCCGAGGACGGCCGGGAGGGGCACAGGGTACAATTGGTCGCGCACCACGATGTCCGTGTGGCACATCCCTACTGCAACAATGCGGACGAGCACTTCATCCGCACGCGGCGCCTCGATGGTGACATCCGTTACTTCAAACGGACCGCCGGCCTTTCGGACAACCGCGGCTTTCGCATCATATTGATCGGTCATGTTTCCTCCTGTCAAATGCCAAGGCAGAGTGCGACACCGTTCCCGCCCATGGGGCGGCGCCCATTTAGTATGTAGTCAGCCGCTGAGTTCTATGTGAGCAGGCATCAGCATACAGGCGCCATCTCCCGCAAACCCTACCACGCGTCGCACATCGACATAGGGGAGCGTGAGGCTCATAGAAGGCAAGCGGGATCAGGACGCGGCAGGCGCCCTCAGCGATGCTGCGCTGACGGTGTCAGGCGCCATCACCACGGCAGCCATGGGCGGGGTGCTCGGGACGACATTCGGGCCGGTTGGCAGCGCAATCGGCGGGATTGCCGGTGCTCTGGCCGGCGGAGTCGGATTCCATGCTGCAGCGCAGGACGGAGCGGACAACAAGACGCGAGGATAGGCCGCAGGGAACTAAACAAGCGTGGCTGCCGCTTGACGGCGCGCGGAGCCCGCCAGCTCCCCCTGAAATGGTGTAGACTACAGACAGAGGGAGGAGATGCCAAATGCGCGCTGTAGTTCTGGAACGATACGGCGGCCCTGAGGTGCTGGCGGTCCGGGAAATCCCGGACCTGGAGCCGGGGGTCGGCGAGGTGCGGGTGAAGGTGGCGGCAAGTGCGCTCAATCGGGCGGATACGATGCAGCGCAGAGGGATCTATCCGCAGCCGGGGCCCCGCCCCGAATATGAGATTCCCGGCTTGGAGTTTGGCGGCACGATCGACAAGATCGGCCCCGGCGTGGCGGGCTGGCAGGAGGGCGACCGCGTCTGCGGCCTGCTGGGCGGCGGCGGGTACGCGGAACAGGTCGTGATCCATGAGCGGCTGCTGATACGCATCCCCCAGGCGCTCTCCTTCGCAGAGGCGGCGGCGATCCCCGAGGTCTTCCTCACGGCCTATGATGCACTAGTGGAGAAGGCGGCTCTGCGCATGGGCGATGTGGCCCTCATCCATGCCGGCGGCAGCGGGGTTGGCACCGCTGCAACCCAGCTGGCCAAAGCCATGGGGGCCCGGACGTTCGTTACTGTGGGCAGCGAGGAAAAAGCGCGCAAGGCGCGGGAGCTAGGTGCAGGGAGGGCGATCCTGTACAAGAGCGAGGCGTTTGACGAGGTGGTCCTGGCCGAGACCGACGGGCGGGGCGCTGATGTGATCATCGACTTCATCGGTGCGCCCTACCTGGAGCCAAATCTTCACGCTGCCGCGGTGGAGGGCCGGATCGTCTTTGTCGCAACGATGGGCGGCGACAAGCCACAGGTGCCCCTCGGGATCCTCATGGGCAAGCGGCTGCGACTGATCGGAACGGTGCTGCGAGCACGGCCCCTGGAGCAGAAGATGCTGCTGACCCAACGGGTCAATCAGCAGGTGATGCCGCTCTTTGCGGCTGGAGCGCTGCGGCCGGTGGTTGACCGGGTCTTTGCCCTCGACCAGGTTGCCGACGCACACCGATACATGGAGGAGAACCGGAATTTCGGCAAGATCGTACTTAGCATGAGCTGATACCATGCCAGAACCGCCCGCTTTTGCGGGCGGTTCTGTTTTGCGGCGCCTGTCTCTCCGGGGAATGTTAGGTTACGCATGTACCTCCAACCGGCGCATCATTTCGTTATCCTCGTGTTCGAGAATGTGGCAGTGCCACACAAACTCCCCGGGGTAGTGAAAAAACCGGATGGCCAACCGGGTCACCTCGCCGGGATTGGCCCGAACGGTATCCTTCAGGCCTCGCTCGTTTTTGGCTGACGGGACGGCCGGTCCGGTGAAGACCAGTTCGCCTGTCGACTGCAACCGAGCCACGTCAAATGGCTGGCGGTCGAGGATGAGGAAGCGGACGAGGTGAAGGTGGATCGGGTGTGTGTCCTCGGTGGTGTTGATCAACCGCCAGATCTCCACCGTATCCAGCTGCGGAGTCTCGGTGGTGGAATCGCCCCAGGCAAGCGGCAGAGGGCGCCCATGAAGGTCCCGGATGCCAAGCAGTGACAGGGTCCGGCCCATGTGATCTTGCCGCTCGTTAAGGGTGACATCCCGGACCCGAACCACATCCCTGAGCCGCGGGAAAGGGCCGGCTGGAAGATTCTGCGGGATCCGGCTGTGATCCGGAACCGAAAGCGGGCGCGTAACTCGGAACTGCATGACGACGCGGGTGTGTGCATCCGGAGCGGTGCCCCCCGGGAAGGGGGTCGGGGCGTTGTTGGTCATGGTGAAGCTGGCACCCGCCAACCCCGTGAAGTCGATGATCACATCAGCACGCTCCGAAGGCGCCAGCAGAATTTCGCTCAGCGGCACCGCCCGGTTCAGGTAGCCGCCGTCTCCCCCGATCTGGAAGATGCTGAGCGTTGGTTCCAGCATCAGATTGTAGAAGCGGGCGTTTGCCGCGTTCAACAGTCGGAAGCGATACCGGCGCGGCTCCACCGCAAGGAAGGGCCAGACCATGCCGTTCACCAGGTTGGTGTCACCGAAGAACTCAGGCTGGATGGTCGCAGGATAACGCAGCGATCCGTCGGGGTTGAATGAGCGGTCCTGGAGCATCAGGGGCAGTTCAAACTGACCGGAAGGCAGCTCCAGCCGTTCATCGTTTTTGTCCCGCAGGAGATAGAAAGCGGCCAGCCCGGCGTATATGTTCAGCCGCGTGATGCCGATTGTGTGATCATGGTACCAAAGCGTACTGGGCCGCTGCCGGTTGGGATACCGGAAGAGGTTGGTCGTATACCGGGGGCCATTGGTGGTCTGGCCGGGTGTGATCCAGGCCTCGGGATGACCGTCAGAGTCGGCCGGAACGTCGCCATCGTGGAGATGGACAACCGTACGTACCTGAGGCCGGAAAGCCTCCGCCCCATGGACGCTGGTGTCCACCGGCAAGAGGTGGGTGGTGGGCAGTTCGTTCAGATACCGGACCTGAATGGGTTGGTGCCTTTGGGCCTCGATGGTGGGGCCGGGATACTTCCCCTCGTACCCCCAGACCGTCGTCGGGGGAAAGTCGCGATGGAGTTTCTGCTTTACCTGCAGCATAGTGACCTTAAAGAGGGGCTCTCCCTGCTCATGGCCGATCGGCTGGAGCGTCTCGGGAATCGGGACAGGATCTACGAACTTTGGCACCGTGCCAGGGTTGGACGGCGCTACTCGCGACGACGCACCTGCTGCGGGCGTGGACGGTGTGGGTACCTCCTGCTGATTGTCGTCCTGGTCGCTTGTCATAGTTCCCTTGCACCTCTCTCTCTCAACTAACGGACTGGGCTACCGCCATCCACCCTATTAACGGAGATCACGTGACATGTGTCAGCGGCGCACCTCGTTTCCGATGATAGCGCCGCCGCTAACATGGGCGAATCTCAGAATAGAGAGACTCCCTGTCTCCCGTATCCCGTTGGTTGCTGAGAAATACTAAATGAACGGTCTGTTAATTAATTGGCGACGGGGGTGAAATGCCCGTGAAGGCCCGTCTTGGCCGCCCATCTCTGGAGCAGGTGGCAGAAGGGGAACGTCATGAAGGGATCATGATGGTGGCGCGCGATCTGTTCGGGCGCCGGGGCTATGCGGCCGTCTCCATCGGCGACATTGCCCAGGGGGTTGGCGTCACCCGAAGTGCACTTTACCATCACTTCGCCAGCAAGGACGAGTTGTTCACGGCGGTAGTCATCGATCTGCTGCATAAAATTGCGGTGAAGGTTCGACGGCGGCTACAGGGGCCCGGTACCGCCGGTGAGAAGCTCAGGCAACTGGCCCTGACTGTCCTGCATGATAAACCTCACTACGCCGACATGGAAGCGTTGATGCGAGATGTTCGTGAGAATTTGAGCGAGTCGCAGCGAGGCGCCGTAGAAGCGGCATATGGGGAGATGGGTGACGCCTTTGAGGTCTTAATGCGTCAGGGCATCGCGAACGGTGAGTGGCGCGACCTGGGCGCCGGGCTAATGGCCCATGCCTTTCAGCAGTTGTTGCACGGCGTCACCGGCCGCCAGGGATCCAAGGCGGGGTTCACCAGCGACGGGTCCGCCGTGGTGCTCGTGGTCGACCTGTTCTGCAACGGCGTCGCGGTTAATCAGGAGGAGAGGGGTACCGATTGATGTCCAAGCAAGCTTCTGCAGCGCCCCAAATGGCACAGGCACCGAGTCTGACGCCGAAGGAACAATGGCAGGTGCTCGCCTGCGTGGTTTTCGGCCTATTCATGGTGATTCTTGACCAGACCGTGGTGAACGTCGCCTTTCCGACCATTCAGCGGCAGTTCACTGCCGACGTCAATGCGGTCTCGTGGATTCTGAGCCTTTACATTATGATGCTGGGCATCGCCACGCCGCTGTCGGGCTTCCTGGCCGACCGGTTCGGCCACAAGCGGATGTTCCTTTCGGCACTGGCGCTGTTTACCGTTGGGTCGCTGCTCTGCGGCCTGTCGCCTTCCCTTTGGACGCTGATTCTCGCGCGGGCCATTCAAGGTGTGGGCGG
>JAQBPS010000051.1 GCA_028287415.1 Bacillota bacterium
GGTCATTTTTATGGCCACGGATTTCACAGATTTCGCGGATGTCCGGAGCCCAAGTGGATTTTTGCCTTTGGGCTTGCTCCTCAAGGGCGGGACTGGAGCGTTTTTTATATATATAAAAACACCCAAGTCCCGCCCTTCACATGAACACCCATGATCATCCGACAAAATGCCGGAAATCCGCGTAATCCGCGCAATCCGCGTCAAAATAATGCCCGCGCGTCACTTCACCAGCCCAGCCCGCACCGCATGGATGATCGCCTGCGAGCGGCTCCGGACGCCCAGTTTCCGGAGGATCTTGCGCATGTGCTGCTTGACGGTCTTGTCGCTCAGGAAGAGCCTGTCCGCAATCTCCCGGTTGCTGGCGCCCTGGATCAGCAGGTCCATCACCTCCTGCTCCCGGGGGGTGAGGCTGTCCTCATCAGGCGGGGCAGGGAGCGGCGGGGCGGGGGGTGCCGGCGTCGGTTCGATGGCACGAACCCGGCTGAGTGTTGCGAAACCGGCCATCAGCTTACGGGCCATGGCGGGGTCCAGCAGCGAGTCGCCGCGGGCGGCGGCCCGCACGGCCCGCACCACCTCGGCCGAGGGCGCCGACTTCAGAATGTAGCCGGCCGCACCTTCCCGGATCGCCGAGAAAAGCATGTCGTCCGTGTCGTGCATCGTGAGGATGATGACCGCCGTATACGGGTTGGCGAGCCGAACCCTGCGGGTCGCCTCGATACCGTCGATCCCCGGCAGATGGATGTCCATCAGCACGACCCGGGGCTGGAGCGCCACCACTTTGGCAACACCGGTCTCGCCGTCCTCGGCTTCGCCCACCACCCGGATATCCGGCTCGAGTTCGAGAATGTTGCGCAGCCCGTCCCGCAGCATCGCATGGTCATCAACCAGCAGCACTGTCGTCGGCTCCATCTGTACCCCACGCCCCCTGCTCTCGGTCATACTCGCAGCCTTATTCCCCCAGCAACGGCACATCCAGCACAAGGCGGGTGCCGCCGCCCGGGCGGGACTCAACATCAAAGCCGGCGCCCAGCCGCTCCGCCCGCTCGCTCATGCCGGTCAGGCCGAACCGGGTCTGCCCGTCCGCCGTGCGGATCGCCTCCCCGAGCACAAAGCCCTTCCCATTGTCCCGCACGGTCAGGCGCAGGCGGTCCGGGTAGAAGTGGAGGGAGAGCAGCACGTCATCGGCGGCGGCGTGCCGGAGGGCGTTGGCCATGCCCTCCTGGGCGATGCGGAAGACCTCATCTTCCACGAGGCCGGAGAGGCGCCGCTGCGCGCCCCGCACCTCCATGCGCAGATCCACCTGATCGCACAGCCCCTTCTCACGCATCCGCTCGATCTCCTGGCGCAGCGTCTCCACGAGGCCGTGCGCCTCGAGCGGGGATGGGCGCAGGTTGTAGATCGACCGGCGGACCTCCAGGAGCACCTCCCGAATGTAGTCACGCATCTGCTGGAGGAACCGGCGGGCGGTGCGGGGCTCGGTCTCGATCAGGCGTTCCAGCCTGTCCATCTGGAGGATGGCGCCGGCGAGCGACTGGGCGAGCCCGTCGTGGATCTCCCGAGCCAGCCGGTTCCGCTCCTGTACCAGCAGGAGGCGCTCCCGCTCTCCGGCCTGGTGGAGGTTGCGCAGAATCGACGCCAGGAGGTTGGCGAAGATGGTCAGCAGGCGGACATCCTCTTTGGGGATGGTCTGGCTCCCGTCCTTGCCGATGGTGAGCGCCCCCAGGACTTGACCGCTGCTGATCAGGGGGATGGCGGCCAGCATGGGCGCCCCTTCACGGACGCCCTCGCCGATGCGGTTGCGCAGGTCCTGGCGGGCCCCCGCGGCAAAGACTGGCGTGGCGCTCTTCACCGCCCAGCCGGTCACGCCTTCTCCCAGAGAGATTCGCCGGTGGGTCAGCTGTTCATGGGGGATGCCGCGCAAAGCGCGCAATACTAAATCATCGCCCTCAATCTGGTAGATGGCGGCGTATTGATACGCCCCCAGACCATCGAGATAAGCGAGTGCGGTGTCGAGCACCTTGAGGTCTTCGGGGGTAGAGGTGACCAGGCTGGAGACGTCGACCAGCAGGGCGAGCTGGCCGGCAAACCGGGAGATGTTGGTGAGGAGGCGCACGAAGCCCCCCACTGTGAGCAGGGGGAGGAAGAAGAAGGTGAGGGCGAGGGGGTCGTGGCCGCGCTGTTGTGGGGCCAGCACCATCATCAGGATGCAGTAGGCCAGGGCAACCGCGGCTGAGATGGCCTCGAAGCGGCTCTTGGCGAGCCAGTCCGCCATGGGGTACTGCTTGAGGTTGAGCCAGAGCAGGCCGTCGACGATCAGGTTATTGGCGATGTAGTAGAGGCAGATGTATGCGAGCAGGGGGAGGATGTAGCTGCCGACGGTGGGTGGGCCGGCCCACAGGAGGGAGAGGCGGCCGGCGACCAGTGCGGCCACTGCGAACTGGGCGGCGTTGAACCAGGTGATCCGCCAGGGGCGCCTGCGGCCGAGGTTGGCGAGGGCGGTGCCCACGGCGGCGACCCAGATGGCGCCTGCGGTGCCATACAGGAGAAAGCCGGTGTAGGCGATGGGGAGGCTGAAGGCGATGCCGCCGTGCTTCACCCGGGTGGGCACGTACTCGGCGACGCCGAAGAGGGCGACGAGGGTGATGAACTCCCAGGGCAGTCGGCCCCACGCGGGGCGCAAGAGGACGAGGGTGGCGGTGCCGAGCATCGTGAAGGTCCAGCGATAGAGGTCGCTGTAAGCGGGACGGGAGCGGCTGCCGATCATCTCCACCCCTGGTTTCTAAAAAGATACTCACAGTTTTCTTGTTGAAGTGACGATATTCCTGCTGTAGTCATTATGGGTGATGGTAACTGATCCGTCGGGGTGGGCGGTGACCCCTGCGAGCAGCCCGTGGAGCAGGATCTTGCGCTCCTGGGGGGAGAGAACTGCCCAGATGAGGGGGAGGTTTTGCATGGCGGCTGCGATTGCCGTCGGGCTTGGCTCGTATGCGGGCTGTTGCAGTTCGGCCTGTCGCAAGTGGATGGCCTGGCGGCGGGTCCGCCACTCCTCGCGGCTGATGTCGCCCGCCTCGTACGCATCATCCCAGCGGGCGAGGGCGCGCTCGCACTTCTTCAGCTCGTTGCGGCGGTCGGTTTGTGCTCCGGCTGGGGTCAGGGCGGCGGCGATCTCCCTGAGTAGCTCCGGTGGGGCGGGGGGGTTGAGCGCGTTTAGCACGGTGCGCTCCAGTTCGGCGGCGGGCAGGTAGGGCAGGGTGCAGTCCTTCAGGTGGTCCCTGCGGCTGCAGCGGTAGTAGCGGCGCTCGCGGTCGGGGACTTTGCGGCCGTTCCGGTAGCGCTGCTGGACGACGCCGTGGACGGGCCCGCCGCACAGGCCGCAGTGGAGGAGGCCGGTGAGGGGGTGGGGGCTGGCTTTCGTGCGGGGTGGGGTGCGGCTTCTCTGGGCGAGGAGGGCGGTTACGGTCTCCCACAGTTCGGGTGAGATGAGGGGCTCGTGTTTCCCCTGGGCCTGGGTCCGTTGCCAGCTTACGTTGCCCGTGTAGATGGGGTTGCGCAGGATGTAGGCGATGGTGAAGTCGCGCCAGGGGGTGCCATGGCGGGTTGTTCGGCCGGAGCGGTTCAGTTCTACGGCGATCGCCCGGG
>JAQBPS010000057.1 GCA_028287415.1 Bacillota bacterium
GGGGGTTTCTGCGGATGGCCTTGCGCATTGTGACTGACAGCACGGCGGATCTGAGCGAAGAGCTGCGCCGGGAGTATGGGATCGAGATGGTGCCACTGACGGTGCAGTTCGGGTCGGAGTCCCACAAGGACGTTGTCGAGATGTCCATTGACGACTTCTGGGCGAAGCTGAAGACGGACCCGCGCCACCCGAAAACGGCCCAGCCGGCACCCGGCGACTTCCTGGAGGTCTACCAGCGGCTCCACGCCGAGGGGCATGAGATCCTCTCGATCCACCTCTCCGAGAAGCTTTCCGGGACGGTCAACTCCGGTCGGATCGCCGCCCAGATGCTGCCCGAGGCGCAGATCACCGTGGTCGATACCCTCAGTGTCTCGCTAGGCCTCGGCATGATGTGCATTCAGGCCGCCCGCATGGCCCAAGACGGGAAGTCCACGGCGGAGATCGTGGCCTGGCTGGCGGATACAGCCAAACGGACCTACATCCTTTTCACGCTCGACACGCTCGATTTTCTCCAGAAGAACGGCCGGGTCGGCAAGGCGCAGGCGCTGATCGGCGGGCTGCTGGGGATCAAGCCGATCCTTGAGATCGCCGATGGCGTTGTGGAACCCGCTGACAAGGTGCGCGGCAAGTCGAAGGTGCTGTCCCGCACGCTGGAGCTCCTGGAGGAGCGGGTGCCCGCCGGTCGGCGGATCATGCTCGGGGTCGTCCACGCGCAGGTGCCCGAAGAAGCTGCGGGGTGGGTGGCTGAAGTGAAGAAGCGGTACACGGTGGCCGAGACGTTCGTCGCTCCCATCGGGCCGGTGATCGCCACCAACGCCGGTCCGGGTGCGATCGGCATTCTCATGTTCGAAGTGTAACCCGCCAGTTTGTTGCAACGAAAGGTTGAGTGACATGCCCAAAGTGGCGTTCCTTTTCCCTGGCCAGGGAGCCCAGTATGTGGGCATGGGCCAGGAGCTGTCGCAGCAATCCCCGACATTTGCCCGCCACTTTGAGCAGGCCAGTGATGCGCTCGGCTTCGACCTGGCAAAGCTGTGCTGGGAGGGGCCGGAGGAAGAACTGAAGCAGACGGCGAACCAGCAGCCCGCCATCCTGACGGTCTCGGTGGCCTGCCTTTCCCTGCTGACCGCGGCGGGCATCAGGCCGGACGTCGTTGCGGGCCTCTCGCTCGGCGAGTACAGCGCCCTGGTCGCAGCCGGCGTGCTCTCGTTCTCGGACGCCGTACCGCTGGTGCGCAAGCGGGGCACGTACATGCAGGAGGCTGTGCCCCTCGGGGTTGGCGGTATGGCCGCGATCCTCGGCATGGAGGCTGCTGCCGTCGATGCGATCTGTGCGCAGGCCCGCCAGGCGACCGGTGCGGTGGTCGAGGGCGCCAACTACAACTGCCCCGGCCAGATCGTCGTCTCCGGTGCGGTCGCGGCCGTCGACCGGGTGATGGAACTGGTGACTGAGGCGGGCGGGAAGGCCGTCAAGCTCTCCGTGACCGCCCCGTTCCACTCCAGCCTGCTTGCCCCGGCCGGCGAGATGCTCGCCCGTACACTGGCGGAAGTGCCGCTGCAGCATGCGCAGATCCCGGTGGTGGCCAACGTCACCGCCGATTACGTGCTAGACGCCGCAGAGATCCGCAAGCTGGCCGTGCGGCAGGTGTCGTCGCCGGTGCGGTGGGAGGAGTCGGTCCGCAGGATGATCGCCGACGGCGTCGACCTGTTTATCGAGGTCGGCCCCTCGCGGGCGCTCTCCGGCTTCCTGAAGAAGATCGACCGAAAGCTCCAATCGTTCAATGTCGAGGATGCCGCCTCGCTGGGCAAAGTCCTTGATTCCTGTGGGAGGGTTTGCTAAGATGTTGCTAGCCAATCGGGTGGCAATTGTAACCGGTGCTTCCGGCGGGCTGGGAAAAGCGATCGCCGGGCTACTAGCGGCGCAGGGCGCCGCCGTCGTCGTCAATTACGCCCGCAACGCTGAGTCGGCTCAGGCGCTCGTCGCGGCAATCACGGAGCAGGGCGGCAAGGCCCTGGCCGTTCAGGCCGACATCGCTACCGCCGAGGGCGCTGAAACGCTGGTCAAGGCCGCTATCTCAGCGTTCGGCAAGGTCGACATCCTCGTGAACAACGCCGGTATCAACCGGGACACACTCCTCATGCGCATGAAGGAAGACGACTGGGACGTCGTGCTGGACACGAACCTCAAGGGTGCGTTCCTCTGCACGAAGGCGGTCACCCGCCCCATGATGAAAGCCCGTTACGGCCGGATCGTCAACATCGGTTCGGTCAGTGGCCTCCTCGGTACCGCGGGCCAGGCGAACTACGCCGCCGCTAAGGCGGGGCTGATCGGCCTCACCCGGTCAAACGCCCGGGAACTGGCCAGCCGCAACATCACGGTCAACTGCGTGGCGCCCGGTGCAATTGCGGCCGGCATGCTGCTGGAGTTGAACGAGGAGCAGCGTGCGGCCTACACCAAGCAGATTCCGCTCGAGCGTCTGGGCAAGCCGGAAGATGTCGCAGCCACTGTCCTGTTCCTCGTCTCAGCTGGTGACTACATCACCGGGCAGACCCTGGCGGTTGACGGCGGGCTGACAATGCAATAAGTCCGGAATCAGTTTCACTCGTTACGGACCGTATTTTTGGAGGGAGGTGAAACCCGCATGACCAACAAGGACGCCATGTATGACAAGGTTAAGGCAATTATTGTCGATCAGCTCGGGGTGGAGGACGAAGAGGTCACCCCCGAATCCTCCTTTATTGAGGACCTCGGTGCTGACTCTCTGGATATCGTGGAACTGATCATGGCTCTTGAAGAAGAGTTCGAGATCGAGGTTCCCGACGAGGACGCCGAGAAGCTGCTGACTGTGACCAACGCGATCGACTACATCAAGGCTCACAGCAAGTAATTCGGAGCCCGGGAACCTAAAGGCAGCTTAGAGAAGTCCCGTAGCGACGACCGGTCTGCCGGGCGCCGGTGCGGGACTTTCGTTATGGGGCGCAGAAGCCCCGGCAGCAGAAGCCCCAGTGGCACATGGCCGGGCAGCAGAAGCCCCGGCAGCAGAAGCCCCAGTGGCGGCCATGACGTCACTGGGGCTGACGAGGAAACCAAACGCGGGGGAGGGGTGGGAGGGGGTTATG
>JAQBPS010000111.1 GCA_028287415.1 Bacillota bacterium
CACCGACGCAGCAGCCCGCCAAATCGCAGCGCTGACAAACCAAACAGGAGCCGCCCTCCGCATCGAGCTCCGACCCGGGGGCTGCTGCGGGACGTATTATCAGTTCACCCTGAGTCCCCCACACCCCGGAGATGTGCCAGCAGGCGCCAGCGTGTACCTGCAACCGGAGGCGGCAGCCATCCTGACCGGCGCCACCCTGGACTACGGGGCCAGGCTGAAACCGCCCCGCTTCCGGGTCCTGCGCAGCCCTAACACCCCGGAGAAGTGCCCGTGCGGCCGTTCCTTCGGGGCCCCGTTCCCCGGGCGCCCCACCCTACACTGCCAGGCCTACCGCCCGATTTACTGGGACCAGGACCCCTGAAGCTTCCGCATCACGACGATCTGCCCCAGGTGGTAGGCATCATGCAGCGTCATGCCCAGCAGCAGCTCCCGCAGGGGCGTCGTCTCGTCCGGCAGGGGCGCATCCAGCGCGGTATCCGGGACCTGCGCCACCGCAGCCCGGAACGCTTGCTGCGCCGCCCGCAGGCGGTTAACCGTAAACCTAAATCGTCGCGTCGATCTCCAGCACCGGCAGCTCCGACTTGAAGATATCCGGGTACTTGATCCCCGCACCCGTGTTCAGCAGCACCACCCGCTCCTGCGGCTGCAACCACCCGTCCTTCAGCAGCATCCGGGCCGCCGCCACCAGCGACGCCCCCTCCGGGCAGATGAAGGCGCCCTCCAGCCGGCTGATCTGCTCCAGCCCCCACATGGTGTCCGCATCCGCCACGGCGACACAGGTGCCGCCCGTCGCCCGCACCGCCTCCAGCACCAGGAAGTCGCCGAGCGCCTTCGGCACCCGGATCCCCTGGGCGACCGTCGACGCGTTCTCCCACTTCTCGGAGACCGTCTTGCCCTCCTGGAACGCCTTGACGATCGGCTGGCAGCCCTCCGCCTGCACCGCCACCAGCCGCGGCAGCTTCACATTCTCAGGCAGCCAGCCCAGCTCCCGCATCTCGAGCAGCGCCTTATAAATGCCGATGATGCCCACGCCGCCGCCCGTCGGGTAAAGGATCACATCCGGCAGCTCCCAGTTCAGCTGCTCGGCGATCTCATAGCCCATGGTTTTCTTTCCCTCGATGCGCCATGGCTCCTTCAGCGTGGCCGCCTCGAACCAGCCGTTCGCCTGCGCCGACCGGCCAATGATGGCGCCGGCATCTGTGATCTGGCCCTTGACCATGTAGGCCTTGGCCCCGACCGCAGTCGCCTCCAGGACGCTCATCGCCGGGGCATCCGTCGGCATCACCAGCGTGACCGATATACCCGCCCGGGCCCCGTAACTCGCCCAGGCACCCCCGGCATTGCCGTTGGTCGGCATCGCCACGGCCTTGACACCCAGCTCCTTCGCCCGGCTGATGCCGGTGGCGGCGCCACGCGCCTTGAACGTGCCCGTCGGGTTGAGCCCTTCATCCTTCAGCATCAGGTTCGGCAACCCCAGCGCCTCGCCCAGCCTGCGCAGCGGCAGCAGCGGGGTCATGCCCTCTCCGAGCGTGATGATGTTCTCCTCGCGCCGCACCGGGAGCACCTCGCGGTACCGCCACAGGCTCGATACACGACCCGCCAATGCGGCCGGCCGAAACCCAGAAGCAGCCGCCGCCTTCAGGTCGTACCGCACGAGCAGGGGTCCGCCGCAGTCGCACAGGTTCCGGAGCAGGTCGGCATCATACGTCTTGGCGCAGCGGCCACATTCGAGGTGTGAGAGAAATGTCATGGCAAGTAGCCTCCGTAAGGAAAATTAGCGCTGCAGAAACCAGACCCAGAAGGTGACGGTGAGCATGCTCAGCACCGTCGTCGCCATTACGGCGCCCGAGACTTGATCGGGCTCGGCACCGAACTCCACCGCGAACAACATTGTATTGACCGAGGCCGGCATGGCGGCCTCCAGTACCAGCACCTTGCCTGTCAGCGGATCGGGGCGGAGCCAGGCCACAAATAGCATGGCGACCAGGGGCGAGATCACCAGCCGCAGCACGGTGGCGATACTGATCTTGAGCCCGGCGCCCCGCAGCCGGATCTGTGCGACTTGCATCCCCAGCAGCAGGATCGCCACCACGAATGCGGCGTTGGCCAGCATCCCGATCGGCTTCAGCACCGGGTCGGGGACCGGGATCCCCAGGAGCCGCACCGCCAGCGCCACCGCCGAAGCCCAGACCAGTGGCAGCTTGAAGATAGCGGCGACGGCACCCCGCCAGTCCAGCCGGCCCCGGGCGGCATAGAAGACGGCGACCGAGTACATCAGCAGCGAACTGGGCACGACATAGACCGCCGCTCGGTTGAACCCCTCCTGCCCGAAGGCGAGGAGCACCACAGGCAGGCCGTAGTTGGCGGCGTTCATGAACGCGGTGGAAAGTACGGCAGCGCTGGACTCCACCTGGTTCCACCCCAGGAGGCGGCTTAGCAGCAGGGTGATCAGAATCATCGCCCCGCACAGCAGCAGGGCGAAGCCAAGGACCTTGCCCACCTCGGAGCCGCCCATGCGGGAGGTGAGAATCGCGTTCATGATCAGTCCCGGCGTCAGGACGTACATGGTCAGCCTGGCGGGATCCTTCACCTCGATCTTGAGCAGTCGTCGGGCCATCCACCCCAGCCCCGCGAGAATAAAGACAGGCAGCACCGTGTTCAGCAGGGCATGCAGCAACGCCAACGGATGTCCACTCCAGATTGCTTCAAGTGTAAAAACTTGTTTCTTCGTTAGTCGAAAGAGCACCTGCCGCACCAAGGGATCTAAGTTTAGAAGGGGCATTTTATTGACGCGGATTCCGCGAATTCCGCTGATTTCCGGCAATAGCGTGGATTCGTTACAGCGACGATCTGAAGGGCGGGACTGGGGTGTTTAAATATATATTTTAAACACCTTAGT
>JAQBPS010000115.1 GCA_028287415.1 Bacillota bacterium
GACTGGGCCCGGGCAACAACGGCCCCAATGATTGTGGTGGCCATGATGACGGTGATCAGGAACACGACATGGCGAGACCTCTTCATATGCGGTGCCTCCCCATCATATAATCGGGGGCGTACATATCGCCCCCATGAGGTATTATATCCGAATTTCGTATATACATACAATAAGAAATTTTGTGATTGGCCGTTTTTATGACCTCGGGATGGAGTGGGGTAAAGGGATTATACGTGCGCGGGCACTTTATATGGCCACGGATTTCACGGGTTACACAGATTTAGGATCGCAAACACAGATGACCAGGTGAAAACGTTTTTATATATTTATGTTCGAATCTGTGTAAGCCGTGAAATCCGTGGCTAATAAATGACTTATTCATGAGCTACTTCCTCAGCGCACAGACGCGTGTACTTGAGACTCGCCTGGCCAAAATTGATCAACAAGGCCCCTGAGAGCTTGATCGCTGCAAGGTATCTTATATGGCCACGGATTTGACAGGTTACACGGATTTAGAATCGCAAACACAGATGACTGGGTGAAAATGTTTGCGGATTGCTCGGATTTTAATACACGCTGATGATACATATAACAATGCCCCGCGACGCCGACGCGCCACGGGGCATCACTCACTATGCTAAAGCGGCCTGTCACCGACCGGTTTGACGCCGGCCACAGCGGCCACCTGCTCGACCATGGTCAGGACCTCGTGGGGCTCCATCTCCCCGGAACCCCACAGCGAAATCGCCCGCAGGACCAGGTCGTTCTCCCCGGCGTCAACCAGCTGTGCAAGGACCCTGGGCAATTCTTCCTTCGCCCGCAGCTTCTGCTGATAAAGCTGGCCGATCTTCTCCAGAATGGCCTCCGTCTTGGCGGCAGCGTCCTCCTGGCGGGGTTGGAACTGAACGATGGTACCCACGTGCGCACCTCCTGACCGGGCACTGCTCCCCGCGCGCCGCTTGCGCTGGACGGGATTTGCACCCAGTCTAACATAGGAGTTTCAACCATGCAACGAACTCGATAGTGTTTCTTCGGAAAAACGGATTGTCATCACGTTGACTAAATAGTAGCACAGATTTTACACACAAACCTGGCGCCGGCGATTGGCGGGAGGGGACGCGGATGGGGCAAGCTCAAAACGTCCCACACACAGCCATTTTCGCAAGTGCGCCGCCTGCAAAACGCCCCATACACACCCGTTCCCGTTACGCCCGTCAGATGATGATGCAAATGAGCCCGCCCGAGCCCTCGTTGATGATCCGGCTGAGGGTTTCCTGGAGCTTTTGCTGCGCATCCTCCGGCATCCGGTATAGCTTGCCCCGAATTCCCTCCTGAACCAGCTCGTGGAGGCTCTTGCCGAAGATATCAAACTCCCAGAGCTTCTGGGGATCATCCTCGAACCGGTCGAGCAAGTATTGCACGAGGTCCTCGCCCTGCTTCGCCGTTCCGATGATCGGGGTCACCTCGGCGGCGATGTCGGCCCGGATGAAGTGGAGCGACGGGGCGTTGGCCTTCAGCTTGACGCCGTACATGGCGCCCTGGCGCACCAGTTCCGGCTCCTCGAAAGTCATGTCGGAGAGCTCGGGCGAGACCATGCCGTAGCCGGTGCTGCGCACCTCTGCCAGGGCGTCCTTCACCTTGTCATACTCGGTCTTGGCGTGGGCGTAGTCGCGCAGCAGGCGGACCATGGTGTGCTTGCCCTCCAGGGGCACGCCGGTAATCTCTTCAAGGGTGGCATAATACAGGTCATCGCGGGCTTCGGTGTCGACATGTGCGATACCCGCACCCATATCAACATTGCGCAGCGTGACGGACGCCATGAAGTCGTAGCCGCTCAGCTTCTCCACGGCCGCGTCGACGTCCCGGATCTTGGTGATCCCCTGGAGAGCCTCACTGATGGCCTCCTCGAACTGCGCCCGCAGCGCATGCGGCCGCTCCAGCTCCTCGACCCAGCGCGGCAGGTTGATGTGCGCCTCGCGGACCGGGAACTCGAAGAGCGCCTGCTCCATGATCAGGTGGACGTCGTCCTCGGAGAGTTCGCTCGCATCAATCGGAATCACCGGGGCGCCGTACTTGACCTCCAGCTCGCCCGCCAGCTCCATCGTCTCCTGCGCATAGGGCCGGGTCGTGTTCAGGATCACGACGAACGGCTTGCCCAGGGCCTGCATTTCGGCCACGACGCGCTCCTCGGCCTCAAGGTACTTGCCCCGGGCCAGGTCGGTCACCGAGCCGTCGGTAGTGACGACCAGGCCGATGGTGGAGTGGTCGGCAATCACCTTGCGGGTGCCCATCTCCGCAGCCTCATGGAACGGGATCTCGTGCTCAAACCAAGGGGTGTGGACCAGGCGGGGCTCGCCCTTCTCATCCAGATAGCCCAGGGCGCCCTCCACCGCGTAGCCGACCGAATCGATCAGCCGGATGCGCACATTCAGGCCTTCCTGGATCTGCACCTCGATGGCATCATCCGGAATGAACTTCGGCTCCACTGTCATGATCGTCTTGCCGCCGCCAGACTGAGGCAGCTCGTCGCGAATGCGTGCCTGCTCGTACTCATCCACGACGTTCGGCAAGATGACCAGATCGGCAAATCGACGGACAAAGGTGGACTTTCCGGTCCGTACGGGGCCGACCACGCCGATGTAGATATCGCCACCTGTCCGCTTGGCTACGTCCTCAAAAATGTCAAACTTCTCCACACAGTTCCCTCCCCAGGGTCGATCCTCGTCCAGAGTCCTTGGGCTCCTTTGCCCGGCGGATATCCTCTTGTCTCATCGCCATATGTATGGGCCGGGCTGTGCGGTTATGCCAGGTAAGTGATAAAGTGAGCGGGTGGTCGAACGATTAGGGGGCGCTGATGATCCGCCACGGTCCTTATCTATGTCGGCTCACGTGTCGGCAGAAGCCCCCGGCCCTGGTGTGCCAGGCAGTACTGCTCACGGTTTGGACGGAGAGGCAACGGCAGTGCATGTAAAGGGAGCTTTTTTCCACCCTGGTTGGCCAAGGCGTGGAAAAAAGCTCCCCTTTCACGGTTCTGCCTTTGTTACGTCGGGGAAAGCAGAAACATGCGATCCCAGGCCGGCTCCGCCGGGGTGCATGCTGCCAGGAGGCTGAGCGCCACGCCGGGAGCGCCGCGCAGCAGTCCACCCTCGCATGGGTAGCCCATCAGGGGCGCCTCCGGCCGGCGCAGCGCCAGGGTCTGTTCCACCCAGAAGCGGGCTGCCAGCTGTAGTTCAGCGTCGCCAGTAGCCTGGTACAGGCGGTTGAACAGATGGGCAAGCCCGGCAGAGCCGTGGCAGAATGCAGCGTCGGTCACGCCGGATTTGGCCGGCGGGCGCATGGCGGCACGGCGGGCAATCACCAGTGCCTCCCGTTCCCAAGCGGGCTCACCCACAGCCCGCGCCGCCATCAGCAGCGCCGCTGCCACGCCAGGGTCCCCGTGGCACCATCCGGTGCGGGCGGGGGTCCGTGCTGCGTCCGGAGCGGCCCAGGCCGGGAAGGTGGACGGCGAGTCGGCGCCCAGTTGCTGCGACAGCAGCCAGGAGACCGCACCGTCGAGCAGGGAGCGGGCCTTCGGCACCGCGACTCCGACTTGGATCACACAGCCCAGCATGGCAATCACACCGGGCACGCCCCGCGCCACGCCCAGGTCGTAGCACCCTTGCGGCGCCAGCGTACGCAGCCGGTCGGGCAACATCTCAGCACGCGTCAGCCACGTCGCCCCCCGACTGTCCCAGTGGGCCAGCGCACTCAGCCGGTCAACCAGCTTCTTCAGGCCGAGGGCTGCCGCCGCCCGCGGCAAACGCTCCAGCGCGTACACGCCGTAGCCGACAAGGCCATCGACCAGCCCGTACGCCCCATTCCAGGGCGCATGGCTGACCCCGGCCAGAAGCGCCCGGTCGGCCGCCTCGAACAGGTCTTCGACCGCCGCCATCTCGCTGTGGATGCCCAAATGCGCCGCCGCCCAGGCCACCCCCGTGACGCCGCGAAAAAGCGCCGGGCTCACCGGCTGGCCGGAGATGGTGCGTGCGGCCCGTGACAGACAGGCCACAGCCATTTCCCGGTAGCCGGCGTCCGCCCGCTCGCCCGCGAGGTAGGCGTAAAGCACTGCCAGCCCGGCGCTGCCCGCGGCGAGCGAGGGCTCCGCGCCCGGCGCCAGCCCGTCAGCGATCTCCCAGGCCGTGGCCATCGCCCGGTCTCTGAGCGCCCCCTGCATCATCGGTTGCCAGTGCATCGGCTGCCACTCCCGGCTATTGCGCTGCTCTCTGCAGCTACTATACAGGGCAGGGGGCCACAGCGACATTCGTGAAAATACGGCTCTTTAAAGATTGAGGGGGCTACGGGATTTCCCGTAGCCCCTGCCCTTATATAACCATCCGGTAAAGTCCCAGCCCCACCAGTACCAGCCGGTGCAGCAGCGACCAGCGCCCCTCCAGGCGAAACGGGAGGAACCCGGCGCCCCGGGAGCCGATCAGCATGAGTACCAGCGAGCCGCCGGCGGCGCCGGGTTCCCGCAAAATCTGGATGACGATGCCGACCGACCCGAGGCGGACCCGCCAGACGTGACCACCAGCATGGCGCCCCAGGAAAGTCTGATGCCGCGTGCACCGTAGAGCAGCCCGACCGTGAAGGAGTCAAGGCTGAGTGCCAGTGCCAGCAGCATCACGGACACCGGATTCAAGCAAAAGCACCCCCTCCACCCTGGCATGATACGCAGGATGGCGTGCGGGGGTGCGGTGAACAGGCAGTGCGGGGACGCGTCAGGAGCCAGCTTCAGCGAGGAGCGACTTGAAGTAGGCGATGTCGCCCCTGGCCTTCGGGCTGGCGTCGCCCATGCCGCAGTACTCGATGCAGTAATCGCCCTCATAGCCGATCTCGCCCAGCGCCACCACCAGCTTGTACATGTCGATCTGGCCGCCGTCGAGGGAGACATTGTAGTCAGCGATGCCGCCCGGCAGCATGTGGCAGTTCTTCAGGTGCACATAACCCAGGTGGTCACCCAGCAGCTTCGCAGCCGCCTGTGGCGCCTCGGCCCGCGTCAGCGGCAGCATGTTGCCGGCATCAAGTGCGGCCTTCACAAAGGGCGATCCGATCGCCTCCAACAGCTTGATCGTGGACGCAGCCGTATCGTGCAATGCATTCATGTGAATCTCCAGGGTGACGAGCACTTCGGTTTGCGCTGCGACGGCGGCCACCTGCCGGAAGGCCCTGGCAGCCCGATCCCAGTGCTCGTCCGTCGCGGCCGCCGAGCCGTTCTCATTCCATGCGTCTGACTTTCCGCCGGCGATCACGTTGCCGCAGCCGCCGTTGACCACGGTCACCCCCAGCGCCTGCACCTTTGGCAGCAGCGCGGTCAGGTTGTCCACCGCTTGCTTACGCACGTTGGCGTCAGCACTGAGAAAGTCGCCGCTGAAGTCGACACAAGTGATCGGCACGCCGATGCGATCTGCCAGGGTGAAGGTCTCAGCGAGGTGCGCCAGCATCTCATCCTGACGCCAACCCCAGTGACAGGGGGAGAGCTCCACCCCACCGAAACCATACTGCTTTGCCTTGCGCAATGCCCGCTCGATCGGGTAGTCCCGGAACGTGTACGAGTGCATGATCATCATCGCGTGCAACACTCCCCTGTCCTGAACTTTTCCGCTTACCGGCCGTAAACCTGAAGCGCCAGATCGATCGCCTTGTAACCGTCCGTGCCGTCCACTTCCGGCGCGGTGCCGTTCTTCACGCACTCCACAAAATGGCGCACCTCAAAGGCGTGGCCGCCGTCGCCTTCCAGCTCATCGTCACGTACGATGCGCATCTCACCCCGCAGATCCCACACCTTCAGGCCGGAGGCGAAGTCGTTTACCGCCGTGCCCTCGGTGCAGTAGACCTCAATGCCGCCGAAGCCGCCGGGATGGCTGTGCCAGCCCGTCTCGATCGAGCCGAGCGCGCCGTTCGCAAAGCGGGTGAGGACAACCGCCAGATCCTCATCTTTGATGTTATGGACCTTGCCTGCGGTCATCCCCTTGACCTCCGTGATCTCGCCGACGATGAAGCGCATGATGTCGAGCGCATGAATGCCCATGTCCAGCACCGCACCGCCCCCGGCCATCTCATGGCGGAAGAACCAGTCGCTCCGCGCGGACCAGGAGTCGTACGGGCCATGGTGGGCCATGCGCACACGCATGGAGACGGGCTCGCCGATCACGCCGGAGGCGACCAGCTTCTTCAGGTACCGGTTCGCCCGGTTGAACCGATGGGTAAAGCCGACCATCAGGACAAGGCCGGTCTGACCGGCCACCGTGAGCATCGCCTCGGCATCCTCACGGGTCGTGGCCATTGGCTTCTCGACGAGCACATGCTTGCCCGCCCTCAGCGCGTCGATCGTCTGGGGGGCGTGCAGGTAGTTCGGCGTGCAGATGTCGACCGCGTGGATCGACTTGTCCGCCAGCAGTTCCAGGTGGTTCGTGTAGACGGAGGGCACACGGAAGCGTTCGGCAGCTTCCTGCGCCCGCCCCTGATCCGTGTCGCAGACGGCCACGACCTCGACGTCCTGGCAGACCGCAAAGCCAGGCAGATGGGCCTCCTGCGCGATCGCACCGCAACCGATGAGACCCAGGCGTACCTTTTCGGCCATGTGACCCCTCCTCGGTGGAATTATGCGGGACCGACGCTGTGGAGGATCTCTGCGAGCGCCGCCGGTGACGCCTGTTCACTGACTTCTGCGATAATCCGGCAGTTCCTGCCGTATGCGAACGATAAATCGTGTACGTATTACAGTACTCGACCGTCATGAATCAATCGCCGCCGCATACAACCGAATGGCAGTTTCGCCAAAGGTGGTGTGGCGGTGGGTTCAGGCGAATCGCTGTTCGAACTCCGCATCGCACTCGTGATGTTTGGCGGTACCTCGCTCGCCGTCTACATGAACGGCGTGGTGATGGAATTGCTCGCGCTGATCCGGGCGTCCCAGCAGCAGGACAGCCAGAGCGACTACTGGCCCGTCATCAGCAATGCGGCAGCGGAAATCTGCATCGACATTATCTCCGGTACTTCGGCGGGCGGACTCAACGCGCTCGTACTCGCACACGCGCTTGCAACCGGCAGCGACGCCGCTGGGTTGAAGGAACTGTGGATCAACACAGCACAGCTCGACGAACTCCTGCGCACGGAGGACCCACACGCGATCCTCTCCGCCGACCTGATGGAGTCA
>JAQBPS010000124.1 GCA_028287415.1 Bacillota bacterium
TGCTGGCCGGGACGTTCGATCCCGGCGGGGAGATCCCGGGCGTGCTGGTTGATGGCCGCAAGGGGGCGGCGATGGCCCTGCGGCACCTGGCCGACATCGGCCACCGGCGGATCGCTGTCATCCACGGGCCCCTCCGGGACCACGTTGCCGGTCTCCCCCGTTGGGACGGATACTGCGACGGCGCCCATACCACGGGGGTTGAACTGCTCCCTGCGCTCACCGCTGAGGGCGATTACCGGCTGGAATCCGGCTATTGGGCCATGCAGCGGATCCTGAACTGTCAGCAGCCGCCGACGGCCGTTGTCGCAGCGAGCGATCTGATGGCGATCGGTGCCATGAACGCGGTGATGGACCGCGGGTTGCGGGTGCCGGAAGATATATCGGTTGTGGGTTTCGATAACATCTGGATGGCGCAGGCCGTGCGGCCGCCGCTGACCACGGTGGCGCAGCCGATGTACGATATCGGGGCGTGGGCGGTCTCCTTGCTGACCCAGGCCCTCGGTGCGAGTGCGTGCGATGCGGCGGTCACGCACTGGATTGAGCCCCACATTGTGCTCCGCAAGTCTGCGGCCGCACATCATGCTGATGCCGATGGCCCTGGTACTTGAGGTACCAGGGCTTTCATCTATCTGCCGGGCCGTGGCGCATTCGCTTACACCGCGGCGGCTAGGGCACCACGCAGGTCTGCGGGGATCACCGCCACTTTGTAGCGCCGCCCGTCGATCACGGCCCGTCCGATGAAGACCAGGCCGAGCAACCGCAAACGGCCGATTGCAGATGTGGGCAGCTGTTCGTCCCAGAAAAAGCCGTCCGGGTCGAGGGAGCCGAAGCGCTTGGTCAGGGCTGGCAGCTTGCACCACCCGCCGGCTTCAATCAGGTACTGCAGGGCTGCACGCACATCGTCGCTTTCAGCCGCCAGGAGCGCCCGCAGTCGCTCGGGATCCTGGAGTTGAGCCGCCAGCGCCTTCTCCCGCTCGGCCCTACGCTTGGTCGGGGCGAGTCCATAGTGCGTCGCGGCGGCGTTCAGCCACTGTACGGGGACTTGCTTTACGGCTGGAGCCAGTCTGACGTTCAGGGAAATCGGCTTCTCTTCTATCTCTTCCCGCATCGCCGTGGCGATCTCTTCGCCGGTGGGAGGGCTCGCAAACAGCTCAAACTGCCGCAACTGCTCCTTCATCTGCGCGAGCATGCGTTTAAACTCGGGTGAAGTATCGGCGGTGTCAATGCGACTCGCGTAGGAGCGAGCCCGCTCCACATCCCGATATTGCATCCAGAGGCCGGTCAGGTTGAACAGCACCCCCGGGTCGTCAGGTGCGTACTTTTCGAGGGTTTCGAGGAGGTTGCGGGCGCCGTCCAGATTGCCCAATGTGCGCATAAGGTTGGCCTGCATCATCATCGCCGGGGGGTATAAGACGTTCCTGAAGGTCAGGTCATCCAACAGGGCAAGGGCCTCCGCATGCTTGCCGGCATCGCGCAGGAGCCGGGCGTTGTCGACGACTGTCTGCGCTTCCGCGGACTCTTCTTGAATGTCGACGGCTTTGATGAGGATTGTCGTTGGCCTGCCCTCAAGCACGACCGGGATCGGCGTGTTCGGTGCGAGCACGCCTGCGCTCACCAGGGCGCGGGCCGCCCCCATTTTGAGTGGCAGGGGCACCTTCGTTCCGGCCAGGAGGCGCTGCGCCAGATCTACTCCCCAATCGCCGGTCACTGCGATCAGACTTGCAGTCAGTGAGGCCTTGTCGTCGCTGTCGGGCTCAAACAGGCTGGCCAGCATGCGAACGCGCACACCCCCTCGGCCAGCGATTTCCATGGCATCGTCTGCGGATGCGCCGGCCTCATGAACATCGTTATGGAAGTCATATTCGAGGCGGAACGATGGCACCATCCCGGCGTCGACCCACTCGGCTACCGTGGCATAGGCACCCATCAGCCGCGACCAGCCTGGTGCAGCAATCCGCCGCCAGTACTTCGCTGCCTGCGCATACCGGCCGAGATGGAATGCAGCCACGCCCGCGGCAAAGGCCCCGGCCGGCAGGTCCCGGCCGGGCCAGCGTCCATGCAGATCGAGTACGAGGTGGTCGAGTCCCAGTTCGCCGGCCGCTTGCTTGACGAGCATCGTGTACTCCACCCACGCAGTCGCCAGGACCCCCTGGGGCCGCTGTGCGGCTGCAAAGCTGGCGTCGAGGTCGCGAATGGCAGCGTTCAGCTCCCGTGTCGCCGATTCCCGCTGACCCAACTCCGTCAGCGCCCGGCTGGCGAGAGCCCGTGCGAACGGCGCCGGCGCTGCATCTGCCAGGATCGGGGCCAGAATCTCCAGCGCTTCCGCATGTGCATCGGCCAGGTAACGGCACAGCGCCCAGTTATTCCGTGCAGCAGGCAGGTCACTGATTGCGGCGGCGGCTCGGAACTTTGCCTCTGCCCGGGCCATGTCGCCGGCGTCCAGGTGCAGGCGCCCTTCATCCAGGAGCGATTCGGCTTTCGTGTTATCTGCGGACGGCATTGTTACGACAACTCCTGCCATGAAAAAATGCTTTGTTCGTGAGATTCGATTGCGGAATCGCTCTTCCCTCTCGCGAAGAGTGCCGCCACAATTGTGGCGGCACTCTTCGGCGACTAGTGGGACCGGAGGCGTGTCGGTCCCGCACCGAGACCCTTCCCCCAGCTATCAGCCGAGCTTGGCATCGAACTTGGCCTGAGGCTTGGCCTGAGGCTGGGCATCAGCCTTGGCACTGAGGACCTGCGTCGGGCGAGCGTAAGTCACCTGCTGATGGATCATGTGGATCACCTCCCCATGGAACCTGCACCGAGTCGGGCTGACCCGGATTGCGATTCCTTATCATCCAAGTTCTGGACCTCACCCGCCTGCTCCTTGACGCTGGTAG
>JAQBPS010000126.1 GCA_028287415.1 Bacillota bacterium
GCTGGTCGAGAATCTGGTCGGCGGTGCTGCGGTTGTCGATCAGCCGGGTCACCCGCTGCAGCAGTTCGCCGCCCGTCAGCGTATAGCTCTCCCCCCGCCAGGCGCCCGCCCGCACCTGGACCGTCTCTCCGTCCAGGCAGTGGGGCACGTATCCCGGCGGCCAGCAGAGGACGTCCGCTGTCATCACGCATCCCCTCCGTACCCTACGGGCATCACTGTCAGGACCGTCCGCTCGACGCCGTCCAGGCCAAGCCCTGCGTCCAGTTCATCATCGAGGTAGGCGCCCATCACCAGGCTGCCGAGGCCCATGGCGGCGGTGACAAGCTGCACGTTCTGGGCGATGTGCCCGCACTCCTGAAGGCAGAAGCGGTACCCACGTGCCCCGTACTTGACCGCCATGCTGGCAAAGTCGGCCACCAGCAACAGCAGGAGCGGGGCGGTTGCCAGCGCGGCCGGATCTCCGGGCGGCAGCAGGCCCGCCATGATCCGGGCCGGGTCGACTGGCAGCGGCAGCAGGCCCTGCTCGGCCGGGCTGTACCGGTACCCACCCGCCGGGAGCCCATCGACCGCCTTCGCCAGCAGGCAGACGCTGATCGCGTACCTGCCGCCGGCAGAGGGATAGCGCCCCGGCCCCGCCGCGTGCGCCAGCAACGTGGAAAGCTGGGCCGCCGTGAGGGCCGTCGGGTCATAGCTACGCAGGCTGCTCCGGCTGTGCAGCGCCTCACCGATGGTCATCGTCAGCTTCCCCGGCGGGAGCAGCAGCACAGCGGGTCCGGGCGAGGCCGGAGGGGCGGCCGCAGCATGCTCTCCATGCGGTGATTGCGGCCCCACCCGGTACATGACCGCCCGGTGGTACCGGCTGTTCTCGTGGTACAGCTCGGCCAGGCCGGTCTGCGCCGGCAGCGCCCGTTGCCAGACGCCCGGCAGCCACACACGGGGCTGCTCCCTACGCATGCGTCAGCGCTTCAGGGCTGAACCCGGCCGGCATGGGCTGGCCGTCCAGGGCGATCTGCCACCAGCTCTTCTGGTAGTACGTCTCGGCGTACGTGGCGATCGCATAGCACAGGAAGTAGCGTTCCAGCGGCGTCAGCCCCAGCACTGGGAACCAGTTGTAGGTGGAGTTGACCGAGTACCGGAAGGCATCAAACGCTGCCGGATCCCAGGTTGCTCCCGGCAACTCGTCTAGAAAACGGTGGTAGATGCTGGGCGATGCCGTCACCGTAATGGCCTCATCGGGCCGGAACTCCTTGACATTCTCCCTGATGTCATCCAGACCGTACAGCCGAGCGTGGCCGCTTTCGGCGGCCGCCTGGAACCGGGCGTAGTGATCCCGAACGGTCTCCATCCAGCGGGCCATCGCCAGGCTGGGCCGCTTCTTGCCCCCGGCCATGTCGAACCACTTGCGGAGTGTGCGGGCCAACCACGCCTCGTTCTCGGTGTACCATTCCTTCATGGCAGCGCGAATCTGGCCGTCCGTGTCCTGGTAGGCGAGGAAACCCTCGAAGTGAGAGCGGTAGCACATGTGCCGGCCCTTCAGGCGGCCATGGGCGCCGACCGTGGCGACCATCAGCCCCATGACCGTTTCCAGGCGCCTGTGGTAGTCGCCGCGGATGTGGTCAACCAGGTCAAACACGGTCCGGACGGTATCCACCCGGAACGCCACCGCCAGGTCGGCGCTCTCCTGGCTGCCCCAGAACTCCGGCCTGACGGTGTACTCGCTTACCTGAATGGAGTTGTCCGGGTAGAACGGTGTGAAGGGGCCGCTCTCGAACTCCTCCTTCGCCAGCTCCCGGTGCAGCCGCTCGGCCTCCTGTTCATTCACCGATACCGCCGAGGGATGCTGCTCCAGGTATGCACCCACGATTTCCCGGACATGCGGGAGAATGATGCTGCTGAAACGGGACTCATCCGCATCGAAGTGCAGGTTCACGTGCGGCCCCCGCTTCCAGTGGCTCTCGAACCAGAAACGGTCCATGGCCCCCTGGCGTTCAAGCTGTTCCACCGCCGGGCGAATCGCATCGGCAATCAAGCCGTGCCTGTCCTCGTTGTAGTAATAAATCTGAATGGTCTTCCACATGGTAAGCCCTCCCTCTCCCTCTATTCGCGCGGGACCCGGTTCAGCTCCACGAGCCACTCGCTGATGCTGCTTTCGCCCTCGGGACCGGCCAGAAGGTCGGACGGACCCGGCAGCATCTCCTCAACCAAAAGGACTTCGGCCACCTCGTCCAGGTGCTTTTCAAACACCCTGACCAGCACGGGGCTCCGGAAGTCCACGTACTGGGGCTTTCGCTGCTGATCCCGGATCTCGGTGGGTCCGGCCTCCTGTCCGGGCAACATCGACCGGAACAGCACCGCCGCAGGGTCGAGCGTCGTGCGGATGAAGATCTGATCGGGCAGCCCCGCCGCCTGTCGCCACCGCTCGACCTGCACCATGTAGGCAAAGTCGTCGGTGCCCTTTGGCCGCACCGGCAGCTCCGACCGGGGCACCACCCAACTCCGCCGGGCAATCACCGCTCCGGCAATGCGCACCCGTGGGTAGCTGCGTGTGCGCTGCCGCTCTTCCGCCCCGAGTCCCCGCTCCAGCATCTGGAGGACCGGCAGTCTGGCACTGCCGACAGCAGTCAGCATGCAGAGGGCATTGAAGAGTGCCGGGCTGAGCATGGCAGTCAGCGAACCGAGGTTGACTGGCAGCAGGACCTGGCCGGTGCGCCGATCCTCCAGCAGCAGCCGGTTCTCCGCCTCACTGTGGCGCAGACTGAGGTCGGCAAGCTGAATCTGCGGCTGGCTGCCTGCCGTGCAAACCCCCGGGTAGGCGAGCGCCAGCCCCGCCAGGTCGGGACGCCGGCTGGCATTGAAGCCGAACGTGCCGGGCAGCTCGAGAAACTGGAGGCGGTCCGGCAGCAGACCTTCCAGGTAGCCCCGGAGGTGATCCGAGAACCAGCCCGGCTCCCGGCCGTCGAGCAGGTAGGCGTAGCGGGCCGCCCCCTGGGCGAAGCCGTTCATGATGTCGTTAAGCACCAGGTAGCCCTGTTCCGGGAGTGGCTGCACATGGTAGCAGTGCGCAGTCGGCGTTTCCTGCACGGTGACGGGCACCGTACCGGCGAGTTCAGCGAGCCAGCCCGTGTCCAGCGCCACCTCAGGCGCCGCCCCCGCCTCGTGAGTCGCCGCCCGCAGCCCCGCTGCGAACGCCTGCCTGAGCGCAGTCAGCTCAGCTGTTTCAACGGGCGTTCCCTGGCCGTCCGGATTCTCCATGGCGTCAACGGCGTGCGCATAGGCGTCAATCAGAAAAGCGACCACGTCGCTGCATTCACCGCCCGGCCCGTGGCGCTGGACAAACTGATCCCGCACCAGCAGCTGCCAGGCGTGGCTGCGGTCGAAGATCGGCAGCAGGCGCTCGATCACGCGCAGTCCGTCCAGCCCCGGCTCAAAGCCTCTGGGGTTGACCCGCAGACGGGCGCCCGCCCACGCCGCATCCTCAAAGATCTGCGGCGGCTCCACCCCGCCGGGCGGAGTGTATCCGAGCAGGGCGCAGGCGTCCTCCAGTACCTGGCTGAACCGCTGCAGCAGGCCGGGACAGTCGGCCGGGTCGGCCGCGGCGTACCGCCTGGTCAGGCCGGAAAGCTCCCCCAGCGCTGCCCGCAGCCCGGCGGCGAGCGGCCCGGGCACCCCGGCAAGCGCGTGCGCCAGCGCAGCCGGGTAGTCAGGTGCATTGTCGGCTACCTGCCACGCCGCCGCGATCACGTGCGCATCCACCAGCAAGGCGACCAGCGCTTCCGCCCCGGCCGCATTTCGCCGCCCCGACAGGCGCCTGACCAGCGCCGACCAGGTCATTGCGGGGGCTCCAGCCAGAGCGACGGCACGATCCACGTCAGCGCTCCTTGGCACTGCGACGAGGCGCTCCCCCGTAAAGGCGACTCGCCGGTTGCCCTGCTGATCGTATGGGCCATAGGCCAGGTACTGCGTCTCGGTCATCGCCAGGCCCGGGTTCAAGCCGACCGGCACATGCCCCCGCAGATCGGGGTGGCGTGCCGCGGCCATGGCCAGCCGACAGAGCAGCGCATGGTTGATCGCCGGCATTGAGGCCCGCACCGCAGCCCGGCCGGTCGACTCCCATGCCGCCCCCTCCGTGGCCCCGGCATCCCAGGCGCCCGCCGCCATGCAGGTGAAGGTGCTGAACGGGCTGATCTTCGTCGTGGACCGGGTCAGGTACATGGCCAGCGCCGGCTCCAGCTTGCGCAGGCGGCCCGCATGCTCAGCGACAGGCATTGCCGTGTACTCCCTGAGCTTCTGGTGCAGCGACAGGCTGGCCAGGGCCACACCTCTGGCGAACCCGGGATGAACAGCCCACCCCTGCATGCGTGTGCTGACCGTGTCGTGCCACCAGCCGTACACCTCGGGACCGGTCTGCCAGCCGTGCCGCAACGCCCCCAGGCGCCGGACCCACTCGCGGAACTGCGCCTGCTGTTCTGGTGACAGAGCGTCAACTACAGCCTGGGGCGACTGCGGCATGCGCCCGTTGTGCATATCCCGCTTGGCGTTGATCAGCAGTTTTCGCTGGTCGGGCGCCGTATCGCCGATCCGCTGGACGGCGGCAAACAGGGCGTCGCAGAGTGGCGTCGCCACTGCCTCCAGCCAGCGTTCCTCAGCGAGCAAAGACCGGATGTGTGCGGCCAGGGCGGGTGCCGCCAGGTCGGCCGCTGCGGCGAATGGCAGCCCTGCCTGCCGGATAACGAGAAAGGGCGCGAGGCTGACCTGCTGCGGGGCAGACTTGAGCGTTGGCACGGGCAACCCTCCGTTCAGAGACTGAGATCGAAGCGCCAGCCCCGGTAATGGTTCCGTCCAAACAGCAGCTGGTGGATGACCGTGTGATCGGAACCGCTCAGGCCAAGCAGCTGCTCGGCCAGCACGGGCAGGTAGGTCAGGTTGGGCCGGCAGAAAAGGTCATGGGCGGCGGCTGCGAGGCCGGCACGCTGTGCCGCGGCACCCGCCCTGAGGTGGAGCAGCCGGTAGGCCCGGGCCCCCGCCGCCGCCAGGGCCTGGTCGGTGGGCGTTACCACGAAGGCGCAGAAGGCGAGGGAGTCAACCCGGATCCCGTTGGTGTGGACGATTTTCCGGGTGAGAAGCGCCTCCGCTTCCGGCCCCCGGTAGACGGGGATCAGCTCGTGATGGCCGGCGCGGTACCGATAGAATCCCGGTGCGATTCCCTCAACATGGATCGGCGCCACCACAATGTAGGGCTCGGGGATCACGCCCTCGAGGTCGGAGTCCACCCACGGCCCCGGCGTCTGCCGGAGGATCTCGCCCATGGTTGCCAGGGGGACCGGGTCGGGGCGCCCCAGCAGGCCTTCATACTCGTTGCCGGAATG
>JAQBPS010000160.1 GCA_028287415.1 Bacillota bacterium
GCTCGACCGCCCGCTTGCCCCGTGGCGCGCCCAGCCCGAGGATCTCCTTGTAGAGCGTGAGGGCACTGTGGTTCGGCCAGAGGGCCGTGTAGTGCCGCACAGCTGTCGCCATTGCCTTGCGGCGCGCCTCCTCTTCCAGGGTGCCCATGTAGGCCTCGACCTGTGACTTGGCCCACGTGCGCAGCCGGGAGAGGATCCGCTTCTTGCGGGTGCCCAGCGGGTAGAGTTTGTGCTGCTCATGAAACCAGATGTAGATCTGCGGATAGCTGATCCGCTTGCCCGGCCACAGTTCCAGGTCCGCCTCTGGCACAAAATCCCCCTCATACTGCTCCAGCGCCCGGTCCAGCACTTCCTTGAAGAAAAGGGAGCCCTTGAACCGGCCCGGCGAATTCGGATCCTCGCCGGGGTCGACGCCGGGGGCGAAGTACATGGCCAGCCGCTCGCCCGGGTCGGCCATTTTCAGTTCCTCTTCGATGTTCTCCAGTGCCCAATCCTGGAACGTCACCTGCTTGATGCCCCCGACCCCGAGTTCGGGGAGCACATCGGCGATATAGTCCAGGAACATCCGGTTCGGCGCGAAGATGATCATCCGTTCGGCGGCCATCGTATCCCGATAGGTGTATAGCAGGTAGGCCAGGCGGTGCAGGGCGACCGTGGTCTTGCCGCTGCCGGCGACCCCCTGGATGATCAGCGGGCGGTCCCCGGCAGCCCGGATGATCGCATTCTGCTCCTGCTGAATGCTGCTGACGATGTCCCGCAGCTTGTCGTCCCGGCTTTCCTGGAGGCGGTAGAGGAGGAACGTGTCCCCGCCTCCCGCGTCGTCCGAGGCGCCCTTGACCTTGGCGTCAGCGATGTGCTGGAGCGCACCCTGCTTGACTGCCAGGTTCCGCTTGAGCCAGAGGATCCCTTCGACCAGGCCGCCCGGGGCCCGGTACGCGACCGTCTCATCCCCGCCGCCGGCGGTGGTGTAAAAGAGGCTGGAGACCGGCGCCCGCCAGTCGATCACCAGCGGGCGGTCGGAGCCTTCCTCTTTTACGCCGGACTTGCCAATGTAGAGCACTTCGGGCTCTTCCTGGCCCTGCTCATGGAAGTCCAGCCGCCCGAAATACGGCTCACGCCGGGCGATCTTCAGCCGCTCCACGGCCTCCTCCCGCATGGTCTCCAGCGCTTCCTGCGCGGCGCGCACGGCGTGCAGCGCGTCCTCGTCCTCTTCATCAACGACGATTTCGGAAACGCCAGCCCGCCGGGTCCACTGCGCCTTTACCTGCCGGAGGGTGTCGTCCAGGCGGGCCCGCTCCTCCGGATAGGCCGGATGGTTCTCGACACTCACGGTCCGCGATCCCTCCTCTGTGCATCCTCTCTCATATTCTGCCACGCGAATGGCTTTCGCGGGGGACCTAAATGTTGTTCAAAATAGGTAATCATGTCCACCGGGAGGAATACTCAGGGGAGAGACGGCTGTGAGGAAGGGGCGGTGGGCTTGCGTCGCCACCTGATCGCCTTGCTGTTGGCAGCGGTGTTCTGCGTTGGTCTGGTGATGCCGCCTGAGCTGCAAGCGGTGGTAGCGTTTCTGACAGCCCCTTCCCGGGGACACTATGGTAAAATGGTGTCGATCGATCACACGAGCTTACATACCCGGGAGGCGGATTCGTTGGAACGGTTGCCCAAGCGGAATGAAGTCAAGCCGGAACACACCTGGAACCTGGAGTCCATGTACCCGAACAACGAGGCCTGGGAGCAGGACTTTGCCAAAGTCACGGAGCTGACCCCCAGGCTGGCTGCCTTCCAGGGCAAGCTGCGCGAGTCGGGCCAGAGCCTGCTTGACGCCCTGAAGGTCCGGGACGAGGTCTACCTCCTGCTGGACAAGGTCGGCGCGTATGCGCACATGCGCCGCGATGAGGATGCGACCAACGGCACCTATCAGGCGCTGAATGACCGCGCCACCTCTCTGTACAGCCGGGTTGGGGCTGCCGGCTCCTACATGACCCCGGAGATCCTGGAGATTCCGGCCGAGCAACTCAAACAGTTCATGGAGCAGGCCGAGGGGCTCGGGCTTTACCGGCACGAGTTGGCAGATTTGCTCCGGGAGAAGGAGCACGTGCGCTCCGCCGAGGTGGAGGAGCTGCTGGCGCAGTCCGGCGAAATGGCGGGGGCCGCCCGGTCGATCTTCGGCATGCTCGACAACGCCGACATGAAGTTCCCCATGGTCAAGGATGAGAACGGCCAGGAGGTCCAGCTGACCAAGGGCCGCTTCATCCGCTTCCTGGAAAGCCCGAACCGGTCGGTGCGCGAAGGGGCATTCAAGGCCGTCTACGACACCTACGGCGGGTTCCGCAACACCATCGCCGCCACTTACTCGTCCGCCGTCAAGAAGGACGTGTTCTACGCCCGGGCCCGCAACTACGAGTCCTCCCGCGCCATGGCGCTCGCTGCCAGCAACATTCCCGAGTCCGTCTACGACAACCTCGTGGAAACGGTGCACCGGAACCTGCCCAGCCTGCACCGGTACATCCAGCTGCGCCGGAAACTGCTCGGCCTGAACGAGCTGCACATGTACGACCTCTACACGCCCATGGTCTCTGAAGCGGACAAGAAGGTGCCGTACGACGAGGCCGTTGCTACGATCATGAAGGCGCTCCAGCCGTTGGGCGAGGAGTACACCAAGGTCGCCAAGGAGGGCATCACCACCGCCCGCTGGGTCGACATCTACGAAAATGAGGGCAAGCGGGGCGGGGCCTACTCCGGTGGCGCCTTCACGGGCAACCCGTTCATTCTGATGAACTACCAGGACACCCTGGACTCCATGTTCACCCTGGCCCATGAGCTGGGCCACTCGATGCACTCCTACCTGACCCGCCATAACCAGCCGTTCGTGTATGGGAACTACACGATCTTCGTGGCCGAGGTCGCCTCCACGTTCAACGAGGCGCTCCTGACGGACTACCTGCTGAAGAACACGGACGACAAGAAGCTGAAGATGTACCTGATCAACCACTACCTGGAGCAGTTCCGGGCGACCCTGTTCCGGCAGACCATGTTCGCCGAGTTCGAGATGAAGGCCCACCAGATGGCCGAGAAGAACGAGCCGCTCACGCCGGACGCGCTGGAGGCCCTGTACTACGAGCTGAACAAGCAGTACTACGGCACCGAGGGCATGGTGGTGGATGATGAGATCCGGCTGGAGTGGTCCCGCATTCCGCACTTCTACGGGGCGTACTACGTGTACCAGTATGCCACCGGCCTGTCGGCCGCAGTGTCGCTCTCCCGCCAGGTGCTGGGCGAGGGGCAGCCGGCGGTGGACCGCTACCTGGGCTTCCTCAAGAAGGGCAATGCCGAGTACAGCATCGACCTGCTGAAGGGCGCCGGGGTCGATATGACCTCGCCGGAGCCCGTGCAGCAGGCGCTGGACGTATTCGCCAAGCTGGTCGACCAGATGGAGGAGCTTGCTCGTTAGACGCTGCATGCAAAAGACCGCCGGGGGTCATGCCTCCGGCGGTTTTACTGTGGGTATGGGGCGGGCTGCGGCGATAAAGCTGGCGATGACGCTGACCGCCGTGGCTACGGCGATCGCCTGGCCACGTAGCCGCCCTTTGCCCGCTGCATCGGGAAATCGGTCTGCAGCGATGTTTCCGGAGCGGTGCACATCCAGGGTGCCAAACCCTGCCCAGGCCTTCGCCGGTGAGAGCAGGTACTCGGAGCGGAGGAACGGGCGGTCGGGGTCATCTCCCTCTACCGCGGCCAGGTGCAGGTAGCTCACCGTCACCTCATGACGGGCGCCGGGCGGGAAGGCGAGCTTCACCCCGGCCTCTGCGAGTAGCCGCCACAGTTTGCTTGATGTCGCCGCACTGAGTAATTCGGCATCCGCCA
>JAQBPS010000161.1 GCA_028287415.1 Bacillota bacterium
GGAGTTCAGATAAACCGTGCGCTATATCGGTGAGCGGATTCCCAGGGTTGAGGATGAGCGCTTGCTGACGGGCCGGGGGCAGTTTGTCGACGACATTCCGCTGCCCGGCGCGCTAGAGGGCGCCGTCCTGCGGTCCGAACACGCCCATGCCCGGATTGTGGCCCTCGACGCCGGTCCAGCCCTGGCTCTGCCGGGCGTGCTCGCGGTGATCACCGCGGCCGACCTTGGCCCCGCCCTGCGCCCGTTTCCGGTCATGCAGCAGCACCCCGGCCTGGCCGCCTGCTACAACATGGCTGCGCTGGCGGATGGCGTGGTCCGCTACGTTGGCGAGCCCATCGCGTTCGTCGTCGCCGATAACCGGTACGTGGCGGAGGATGCCCTGGAGCTGATCACGGTCGAGTACGAGGCGCTTCCCGCCGTCGCCTCGCTGGAAGCAGCGCTGGCGCCGGACGCCGCCCTCGTTCACGCCGGGGCCCCGGGCAACCTCTGCGGCGGCTTCACTCAGGGCGCCGGCGACGTGGATGCCGCTCTGGCCGCCGCCCCCCGCATACTGCACCAGCGACTGCGCATCGAGCGGGGCAGCGCCCAGCCGATGGAGACCCGGGCCGTCGCCGCACGGTATGAAGACGGGCAACTGACGGTCTGGTCAAGCACCCAGCGGCCGCACCGGCTGCGCAGCATCGTCGCTGAGTTCCTGGGCCTGGCGCCTGAGCAGGTGCGGGCCATTGCCCCGGATGTCGGCGGCGCCTTCGGCGCCAAGGGCAACTTCTACCCGGAGGAGTTGCTAGTCCCGTTTGCTGCCATGGCGATTGGGCGGCCTGTTCGCTGGGTGGAAGACCGCCGGGAGAACTTTCTGGCCATGACCCAGGATCGGGTGCAGCGCTTCGACATCACCGCGGGCGTTGACGGCGACGGGCGGCTGCTCGCCCTGAAGGTCGAGTGCCTGCACGATCTGGGCGCTTACGCACCGTATGGCTTCATCCCGATGGTGAACATTGCCAACCACATCATCGGCCCATACAAGATTCCGGCTATCGCGGTGACATTGCGGGGGATCTACACCCACTGCACCCCGACGGCGGCCTACCGGGGGGCGGGGCGACCGCAGGGGGTCTTCGCGGTCGAGCGGACGATGGACCTGATCGCCCGTGAACTGGGGTGCGACCCCGCTGAGGTCCGGAGGCGCAACCTGATCCAGCCCGGCGAGATGCCCTACGACACGGGCGTCAGCGTGGGTCAGAGCAGACTGGTGTACGACAGCGGCGACTATCCGGCCTGCCAGGCCGCGGCGCTGGCGCATCTCGACTACGCGGGTTGGCGGCAGGAGCAGGGGCGGCTGCGGGCGCAGGGACGCTTGATCGGCATCGGGCTGGCCAACTACATCGAGCTGGCGAGCACCGAGCCGTTCGAGGGCGCCCGCCTTGAGGCGACGGCGGATGGCGAGCTCATTGTGCGCACGGGTGCGGGTTCGCAGGGGCAGGGGCACCAGACGGCGCTCGCTCAGATTGCGGCAGAGCTGCTCGGTCTGTCGCTGCACCAGGTCCGGGTGGAGGCGGGCGATACCGCCGGCATTGCGAAGGGCATCGGCACCTTCGGCAGCCGGACCGCGATCCTGGTCGGCAATGCGATCCGCGTCGCCGCCGATCAGCTGCGGCAGCAGGCGATCGAAACGGCAGCGCGGCTCTTGTGGGTGTCGCCGCAGGAGCTGGAGTGGCACGGCGGTGGGGTGCAGCGCAAGGACGGCGGCGTTCAGCTCATGCTGGCGGGCCTTGCCCGCGCTGCGCTGGATCAGGGTGCGCCGCTGGCAGCGACGCACTACTTCGCTAACCCGGGCCTGCACACGGCCAACGGCACGCATGCGGCGGTCGTCGAAGTCGACGGAAGCACCGGGGTTGTCCGGTTCCGCCGCTATGTGGTGATGCACGATTGCGGCATCGTGATCAATCCGCTGCTCGCCGATGGCCAGGTCTACGGCGGACTGGCACAGGCCCTGGGCGGCAGCCTGTACGAACGGCTGGTCTACGACGAATCCGGCCAGTTGCTGACCGGCAGCTATATGGACTACCTGCTGCCGACCGCCGCCGAGATGCCGGACGTGGAGCTGCACCATATGGAGAGCGCCAGCCCGCACACGCCGCTGGGCGTCAAGGGTGCGGGCGAGGGCGGCTCCCTGCCCCCATACGCCTGTATCGCCGCGGCCATTGAGGATGCGATCGGGGTGCCGGTCCGGGCGTTGCCGCTTTCACCATCACAGATCACAGCGCTGATGCGAGGGGAGGCGATGGGATGAAGCCGCCGCCGTTCAGCTACCACGCCCCGATCACGGTGGCGGAGGCGATCGACCTGCTTGGCCGTTACGATGGCGATGCCAAGGTGGTGGCGGGCGGGCAGAGCCTGCTCCCGCTGCTCAACTTCCGGCTGTCACGCCCGGCTGCGCTTGTCGACATCAACCGGATTCCCGGCCTCGACTATATCCGGGCCGATGGCGGCATGCTTGAGATCGGCGCGGTCACGCGCCACCGAGCGGTTGAGCGCTCCGCCGTGGTCGCCGCACACTGTCCCCTCCTGGCCGAAGCAGTCCGCCACATCGGACACTTTCAGATCCGCAACCGGGGTACCATTGGCGGCTCCATTGCGCACGCGGATCCGGCGGCGGAGCTGCCAATCGTGCTGACGGCCCTGGAAGGTGAGGTGGTGATCACCGGGCCGGGCGGGGTCCGAACGGCCACTGCGTCCGAGTTCTTCATCACCCTGTTCACGACCAGCCTCGGCAGCGATGAGCTGGTGACCGCTGTGCGTTTTCCGACCCTGGGGCCCGGGACCGGCAGTGCCTTTCAGGAGCTGGCCCGTCGCAGTGGCGACTTCGCACTGGTCGCAGTCGCGGCTGCCCTCGCTCTGGATGAGGCCGGGGCCGTCAGATGGGTGCGCCTTGCCCTCGGGGGCGTTGATCTGGTACCGGTGCGAGCGGCCGGGGCGGAGGAATTCCTGGCGGGCAAGCGGCCGGATGCCGCGACGCTGGCTGAAGCGGCCGCCCTGGTTGCCGGGGAGATCAACCCGGAGAGCGACCTGCACGCCACCGCCGAGTACCGGCGGCAGCTGGCGGCCGTCCTGACCGGGGAGGCACTCGAAACGGCGGCCCGGCGAGCGGCGGAAGGGGGGGAGTGCGGCCATGCATGAGCCTGTGACCATTAGCTGCACAGTCAACGGCCGGCATTACACCCGGGCGGTCGAGCCCCGCCGGCTGCTCAGCGACTTCATCCGCCACGACCTGGGCCTGACCGGGACGCATGTCGGCTGCGAGCACGGGGTCTGCGGCGCGTGCACGGTACTCCTGGAGGGCGATGCCGTGCGCTCCTGCCTCATGCTGGCGGTGCAGGCGGACGGACTGAGCCTGATGACGATCGAGGGCGTTGCCAGCCCCGATGGCACACTTCACCCGCTCCAGGCGGCCTTCCGGGAGCAGCATGGCCTCCAGTGTGGCTTCTGCACGCCCGGCTTCATCATGAGCATCCTCCAGTTCCTCGGGGAGAACCCGGCACCCACTGACGCGGAGATCCGGGAGGCGCTTTCGGGTAACTTGTGCCGCTGCACCGGCTATGTGCAGATCATCGCGGCCGTCAGGCAGGCCGCTGCGGCGAAAGCGGGAGCGCCCGGTGTAGGCTGAAGCGCTCATGGGTACCCTACCGTTCGAAACGGAGGATGAGCCGATGGACGTAAAGGAACTGGGTGAGCTGGGCGAGCAGCTGCGCCGCCTGGGTCACGACCGGCGTAAGACAGTGGCGGAGATCGTCAAGAATGCTGAGAAGGACGCCGGGCAGGCGAATGTCTTCTACCGGGACCTCGACCGGATCAGCGATCAGGCGATCAGCCTGATGCAGCGCCAGAAGAGCATGATTCGCGAGGACCTTGGCCCGCAGGGTATGAGCCCTGAAGCTTAGCGGGCAACGGTGGACCAGGGGCGTGTTGAGCCCCTGGTCCGAATGTTATTCAGGCATTTTTACATGTGGCGCCGTGCTCTGTGCGCTTTTTCATATGGCCCGGATTTCACGGATTGCACAGATTTTCAACACAAACACCGATTTAGCATAAAAATAAATATTTATTCCGGTAAATCCGTGTTTGCCTAAAAAATCCGTGAACTCCGTGAAATCCGTGGCCGTAAAATGTTCCGCGCTATCCGGTGTACTACGCCTCCTCCTTTTGAATGACCCCCGCGGGTCGGTACTCAGGCGTGCGCCCTAAGCGCCTGACCGTCTGGGCGAGCTGTCAGCTTACACCATCCACCGAATGGGTTCCCGCCGACCGCAGTGCTACGATTGGTGATACGGAAGCGCTGTGGAGAGGGGACAGATACATGAACAACATCCTGGGCTACAGTCGGGCGCTGATGGCGCTCACGCTGGGATTCCACATGATCTTTGCGGCCCTGGGGGTCGGGGTACCGCTGATGATCAGCATCGCCCATTTCCTGGGCCTCAAACGGAAGGACCCGGATCTGATCCGGTTGTCCGAGCGGTGGGTGAAGGGCTTTACGATCCTGTTTGCTGTGGGTACCGTAACTGGCACGGTGGTGGGCTTCCAGCTCAGCCTCCTGTGGCCGCACTTTATGCAGCTGGCTGGTAAGGCGATCGCACTGCCGCTCTTCATGGAGACCTTTGCCTTCCTGGTTGAAGCGATCTTCTTTGGCCTCTATGTTTACGGCAAGCACTGGTTCAAGAATCCCTGGGTCCACTGGGCGACATCCGTGCCGATTGCGATCGCATCGACGGTGTCGGCCTTCGCCATCACCACCATGAACTCATTCATGAATACGCCGGCCGGTTTCGACCTGGTCAATGGCAACATGGTCAATATCCGGCCGCTGGAGGCCATGTTCAACCCGTCGACGCCGATCCGGGTGGCGCACGTGCTGATCACCGCTTACGTCGCCTCCGCCTTCGTGCTGGCCGCGGTGGCGGCCTGGAAGCTGCTGCGGGGCGAGAAGCTTGAGTATCACCGCAAGGCGCTCCGGCTGACACTGGTGGCGGGCCTCTTGTTCTCGCTGGTGACCGGCCTGACCGGCGACCTGTCGGCCAAGTTCCTGGCGCACAACCAGCCGATCAAGCTGGCGGCTGCGGAGGGGCTGTTCCACACGACGACCATGGCGCCGCTGACGGTCGGTGGTTTCCCCGACAAGGTGACCGGCAAGCTGGTGGGACCGCGGATCGAGGTTCCCGGTGTCCTGAGCTTCCTGGCGTGGGACAGCATCAACAAGCCGGTGCAGGGCCTCTGGGACTTCCCGAAGGAGGTCTGGCCGCCGCTTTTCATCCACATGACGTTTGACCTGATGGTCGGCGCTGCGATGCTGATGATCGCCCTGTCCGCCTACTACACCTGGCTCTGGTTCCGCAAGCGGCAGTCCGCTGAGCACCCGCTCTTCCTGGGGTTGGTCGTGGCAACCGGCGTTTATGGCATGATCGCCATCGAGTCCGGTTGGGTGACCGCCGAGGTCGGACGGTCGCCCTGGATTCTCTGGGGCATCATGAAGACGACCCAGGCCGTGAGCGATTCGCCTGCGATCCCGCAGATCTTCTGGTTCTTCGTGGTGTTCTACACGCTGATCGGCATCGTAGCCGTTTCGCTGCTGCGGTGGTACTTCCGGAAGCACCCGCTGATCCCGACTGGCGGCTATGAGGCCGACGACATGGTGCATCCCGCCGTACAGGAGGCGTTTGGTCATGACTAACGGGCTGGTCGCATTTGCCATCGTCTTCGGCTTTCTGCAGATCTACGCAGCGCTGGCCGCCATCGACTTCGGTGCGGGCGTGCTCTACCTGGTCGGCCAGTTCCGTAAGGACCACGAGCTGAGTGACGCGGTCATCCACTACATGTCGCCCGTCTGGGAGACAACCGGTGTGTTTATCATCTGCTTCGTCGTCGGCCTCGGTGGTTTCTTCCCGGGTACGATCGAGCTGTACAGCTCTGCATTGATCGTCCCGGCGACGATCGCCCTCGGGCTGATCGTCCTGCGGGGTGTGGCGTTCACCCATGCCCACCAGGCCGCCAAGCCCGGCTGGCCGACCGTGCTCGCGTTCGGTTTGAGCAGCCTGCTGATCCCGGTTTTCCTGGGCCCGTTCTTCACGGTCACGGAGGTGGGCCTGCGCCCCGGCGGCCAGCAACTGCATGCCTGGACGCACCCGCTCTCCTTCGCAATTGCGGCGGTCGGTCTCGCCTATATGTGGGCGCTTAGCTCGACGTTCCTGGCGTACTGGACGCAGCGCCGGGCGCCGGCTGTGGCTGGGCGGTTCTCCCGCATCGCTGTGTATGGCAACGCTGTGACGCTGCCGGCGACCGGTGCCCTGCTGGTGGCCCTGCAGAGCACTTCCGGCTACCATTATGACTCGCTGGTACAGCTGTGGCCGATCGGCATCGTCATCGGTGTCCTGGCCATCGCCGCCGGGGTGCTGGTGTAGCGGGAGGGCATCGCCCGGATGGTTGCTTTTGTCAGCAGCCTGGTCGGCTTCATTGTCTTCTTTGCCGCCTATGGCTGGTCACGCATGCCCTACCTCGTCTACCCGACGGTGACGGTGGACTCGGCGCTCACCCCGCCCGCAATGTACTCGGCGCTGATCGTCACGCTGGTGGTCGGCCTGGTGCTGGTGGTGCCTGCCTTGCTGGTGCTGGCGTACTTTGCCATTCGCGGTGATAGCGGCGCAGCTGACTCGTCGACGCATTAGTTGTTGGAAAGAAAAACGCCCCCGGCCAGCCGTTGTTGACGGCTGCCGGGGGCGTTTTTTCTCGGGTTTCAAATCCGGGCTATCCGCTCGGGGCGGATGCCAAAGCCGACCATCGCCGCCAGCAGGTGCTGGACCGGGCCCCACTTGACGAAAAACGGGATCCGGAACGGCCGGTCCGCCAGGGCCCGCCCCACGATGATCCGTGCGCCCCGCGCCTGCAATGCCTGTGCAACCCGGGTGGGCCACTCCCGGCGCCGCTGGACCGCGGCCAGGTCGGCTTCGGTGACGGTGCCGTCGCGCAGTTTATCCGTCAGCAAGTTGGCGACCGCGACGGCATCTTGGATCGCATAGTTGATCCCGATCCCGCCGACCGGCGACATGACGTGGGCGGCATCGCCAATCAGCAGCAACCCCGGCCGGTGCCAGCGTGGCACACGGCTCGACTCGACCGCCAGGAGGGCGACCTGCTTCCAGTCCGTGAGCTGCTCGACGCGGTCCCGGAGGCGGGGCTGAATCGCGACGATCTCATCGCGTAGCTGCTGGATGCCGGCGGTGCGCAGCGCCTGGTAGCGGCCCTTGCCGATGACGTAGCCGATCTGCCACTCGTCCATCCGCTCCAGCATAATCAGCAGGTGGCCGTGCCCGAGCGTCGAGTCGATGCCGTGCAGTTCGTCGGCGCGGCGGGGCAGGCGGAACCAGAGCACGTCCATTGGGGTCGACTCCTGGACGGGCACGAGCGCTGCAAGCTGGCGCACCTTGGAGAAGCGGCCGTCCGCACGGACGACCAGGTCGGCCCGCAGCTCGTGTGTCTCATCTGCCTGCCAGGCCGATCTGGTCGAGGATCTCCAGGGTCGCGGGGTGGACGGTGTCGCC
>JAQBPS010000175.1 GCA_028287415.1 Bacillota bacterium
GCTCGCCTTGTCGATGAACTGGCTGATCACATCAAAAGCGGCATCGGGGCAGGTGAAGGCGGTGGCGCCGGGCACTGTGAATGTGGGGTAGGTCAGCTCGCTCTGGCCCGCCCGCGCCATGCGCCGCGGCAGCCAATCGGTGCCCTGGCGCCAGGCGGCAGCGGTGCCGGCATCCGTCATGAAACGGCCCGCGGACTCGGCACCCAGGCTATCCTCCATCACGGCCCGCTGGAACACGGTCCCCGCACTGCCGGCGCCGACAGCAGGGCCGCTCCAGCCAGGCACCGCCCGGCCGTTGCCCCACACGAAGGCGTCCAGCACGTCCCCGGCTTTGCTCAGCAGGCGGAGCGCCCCGCCCTCAGGCCGGAGCGGCCGGGCTGCGCCGCTCGGCGCGATCAGGGTCGGCACGCCGGCGGCCGCGGTCACGCTGTAGTCAGGGCCGCGGGTCAGGAGGCGCAGATAGGCATCGGCGTTCCAGGCGACATGGGCGCTCCCCCCGGCAGGCAGCAGCTTGCGACTGGGCATTGCCAGGGTGACGCCATCCCACTCAAGCAGCAGACCGGAGAGGTCGGCCGGGTCGGTGCCGGCGTTGTACAGCCGCACATAGGCTGCGGCCTGATCCGGCGAGAAGTCGCTCACGAAAACTCCGGCCAGCAGCAGACGGGGCAGGTTCGTCGCCAGGCCCATCCGTGATCCCTCCTCATCTCTGTGTCTCCCATATTTTGGGAGAACATCGGTGAAGGGAGCTTCCCGGCAACCCGGCAGCAAACCTTCGGGACGGGACTGTTTTCCCCACCAGGGAACGCTGCGGGGGGCATAACCCAAGCCCCGCACCATGCCGCTGGTCGGCACGTTTGCGGGGCTCGGCTTCTGCATCTCGAACTATGCGTACTGAGCCGTCTCCACCGTCTCCTTGAACGCATCGAGGTACTTGCCGGCATGCTCCCCGTCCACGGCCCGATGGTCGCAGGCCAGGACAATCTCCATCACCGGTCGCACGACGACCTGGTCATCTACGACGCGAGCCTGCTTCGTGATCGCCTGCGTGCCAAAGACGGCCACGTGCGGCGGCAGAACCATCGGAATGTTGCTCTTGATGCCCAGGGCGCCGCCATTGGAGATTGAGAAGTACGACGGGAAGAACTCCTCAGGCCTCAGTTTTCCCTCGCGCCCCCGCTCTATCAGGTCGTTCAGCTCCAGGGCGATCTGGCCGACACTCTTCTGATCCGGATCGCGCATGGCCGGACAGAGCAGCCCCTTGGGGCCGTTGATCACGACAGCGATCATAATGCGGTCATGGAGCCAGAGCCCTGTGGGCATCATCATGCTGTTGATCTCCGGCGAGGCCCGCAACCCCTTGGCCGCCGCCTTGATAAAGAAGGGCATGAAGCCGAGACGGGCCCCCGTTTGCTGCTGAAAGTGTGGCTCTGCATATTCCCGCAGGGCGGATGTCAGGGTCATGTCAACATCGGTCATCGCCGTGAACTGGGGCACAGTCGTGTTCGTCTGGTGCATCTGCCGGATCATCAGTTGCTCCTGTGGCAGTGTTTTGAGCGAGCCACCACCGCCCATGGACGTAGGCATCATCGCGGCGCATCCTCCTCCAAAGAGAGCATCCTGTCAATCACTGTATGTGCGGAGGGGCGCTGCTGCTCCGGGTGCGGTGCTGTGCTAGACAGGTAAACTGGCAGTTGCCCTGTAATAGTAGCTGATGGGTGGGGCGGTCGCGAGCCGGGACGAAGTGCTGGAGCAGGCCCTGCGCAGCGTGGGGAGGATTTGCCGTGGAGCGTAAGGACAAGCAACCTGTAGTCGGTGTTCTCCTGTTCAATCAGATCGAAGTCCTGGATTTTGCCGGTCCTTACGAGGTGTTCGCTGCCGCCAGGGACCAGTCCGAGCGGACATACTTCCGGGTGCTCACTGTGGCTGAGCAGCGTGAGGTCACCTGTTTTGGCGGGTTGCAGGTGATTGCCGACGCTACCTATGCAGACTGTCCCGACCTCGATATCCTGATCGTTCCCGGCGGGCCTGGCGCCCGTACGCCCGAAGGGCAGGCGGGCATGATCCGGTTTGTTCAGGATCAGAGTCAGCGGGTTGAGTTGATCGTATCCGTTTGCACGGGTGCGTTCATTCTCGCGCGGGCCGGCCTGCTGAACGGGCGAAAGGCAACCACCCACAGTGGACGGATCGACACTTTCAGGGCCGAGTTCCCTGGAGTGACTGCCGTCGTCGCCAAGGTCGTCGATGAGGGGACCGTGATCACAGCAGCCGGGGTCAGTTCCGGGATCGACCTGGCGCTTTACTTGTTAGAGCGCTGGTTTGGACCAGGTGCACGGGAGCGAGAGGCTCGCCGCCTCGAGGGGCCCTGGACGTAGGCGACTTGCCGCCATCGCGAAACAGGCCGTGCAACGACGTGCACGGCCTGTCTGCGGATTACTTTTACCTAACCCAGAATCTCCGGCAGCTTCGCCGGGGTCACCCGGGTGCCCACCTGGAACTCACCGAACTCCCCGTACTTCGCCGTCACCTCATCAAAGCGCATCTCATAGACGAGCTTCTTGATCGGCAGCGCATCGACGGCGAACAGGGTGACGCCCCACTCCCAGTCGTCCAGGCCGGTCGAGCCCGTGATCATCTGCGTGATCTGGTCGTGGTACTTGCGGCCGGTGGTCGCGTGCTCACGCATCATCAAGCGGCGCTCCTCCATGCCGGCGGCGTACCAGTTTTGCACCTCGCCCCGCTTCTTGTTCATGGGGTAGAAGCAGATGTAAGGCATATCGGGAATCTGCGGCTTCAGCCGCTTCTGCACGAACGGGCTCTTCGCGAGTTCAGCCGCGTCCTCGCTGCCGCCCCGGGCATAGGCTTCATACAGGCTCAACTCCGTCACGGAGACGTACGAGTACGTCTGCGTGGTGAAGTCGGCCAGGCGGGTCTGGTTGAACGCGCGCTCGATGGCGCCCAATTGCTCCAGCGTCGGCCGCAGATGCAGGAACATCAGGTCCGACTTGTGCCCGACGATCGCGTAACAGGCGCTGCTGCCCTCCGGGGCATCAGCGGCCTTCTCGGCGTTGTTCAGGAACGCGACGGCCTCTTCAAGGATGGCTGCCTTCTCCTGGGCGCCAACCGCCTTCCAGCGGGCCCAGTCCAGCTTGCGAAAATCGTGGAGAGCAAACCAGCCCTCCAGTGTGCCCGGTACTTCTGCCATGATGCCATCCTCCTATGTTGTCGCCTAAACCTTGCGCACTTGCGAGAGCAGGTGTTTGATCTCCGGCAGGATCAGCTGCTCTGCGGCCAGCC
>JAQBPS010000207.1 GCA_028287415.1 Bacillota bacterium
TCTTCCGATCTGGCAGCGCCGTAGTTGCAGGGCCGAGGCGACCACCTGGTACAGGGACCCCTGCCGCGGCGGCGAGCAGCAGTACGCCGACAGGTAACCCTGCGATCCACCAGAGCATGGAAGAAACTCCCAGCGATATAATTGAGCTATTACTTGGAAAGGGTGTTGTGTTTGAATAGCTCACGACTGAAGGTTCTGCTCCTTGCCCTGATGCTCCTGCTCGGTTCGCTCTACATACCCTCCACGACTGCGAACGCCAGGGCCCCGAAGAATGCGCTCAGCGGCCAGTTCTACCTCACGCACGTCGTCAAGCTCTACGTCCCCGGCACCATCCACCAGAGCGAGCCGGTGGATAACACCCCCTACGTGGACAGGGCCCTGACCAGGTTCTCGACCATGTTCGGGGGCGCCACCGCCATCAACGGCACCGGGGGGTGGGTGAACGACAGCGGCCAGCTAATCAAGGAGAAAGTCACCATCGTCTATAGCTTTACCGACAAACTGACCGACCAGCGCATCGACGAGGTCGTCGCCTACGCCAAAGCCCTCAAGCTCGAGATGACCCAGTCCTCCGTGAGCCTGGAGGTCGACGGCAAGCTGTACTTCATACAATAAGTGGGAAGGGGGGCAAGCACAAAACGCCCCGCACACAGCGATTTTAGCGTGTGGGGCGTTTTGTGCGCCGCGGGGAGCGCCGCCGACTGCGCAGCAAACGCTCCGACCGCTAAAATCGCAGTGTCGGGGCATTTGCAGCTTGCCCTTCCCACCCCCTTCCCCGCCTCTAGTGGTCGCGATCAGCCCCCATGACGTCATGGCCGTCACGGGGGCTTCTGTCATTCTGTCATGCTAGTCCGCAAGCGTCTCCGCAAGTGACGCGACGGGCGTCAGCAGCCGCCGGAAGACTTCCTTCACCGACACGATGTCGTCAATCTCCGCCACCCGCGGCCCGCAGAACACGAGCCCGTGGTCCGGGTCGCCCTTCTGCGACCGGTTGAGTGCCGTGTAGATGCAGTGCGACACCGTGTGGCCCTCCGTATCCCGGTGCAGACAGTACTTCAGGCACTTGGCGCAGTGCACGCCCTCCTGCGTCAGCTTGGGCAGCTGATCCTCCGTGTGTGGCGTAATCGCCCGGGAGGCCATGCCCGTGGGGCTCCAGTACTCAACCTGGCTCCCCGTCGCCTCCAGCCACTTTACCTTCATCGCATCCGACGCGGACGACTCCTCCGTCATCGCGAAGCGAATGCCCATCTGCACCCCGTCCGCCCCCATGGCGAGCGCCCGGTCGATATCCTCCCGGTGGAGAATGCCGCCCGCAGCGATCACCGGGCCGGTGAAGCCGTGCTGCCGCAACGCGGCCAACACCGGCGGGAAGAGATCCCACGTGCTGATGTTCGGATCCTCCGGCCCCAGGTGCCCACCGGCCTGGCCGCTCTCGATGACCACAGCGGTGATCCCCGCCGTGCGGGCCGCCACACGGGCCGCCTTCTCCGACGAGATGATGCAGACACCGGGAATGCCGGCCTCGGCCAGCTTTTTAAACGGGCCCCGGGCAAAGCCGGCCCCGATGGTGACAAAGTCAACCCGCTCCTCGATGCAGACATCGAGCAGGTCGTCAAAGAGCATACCGGCAAACATGAGGTTGACGCCCCACAGCCCGGCCGTCTTCGCGCGGGTCGCCCGAATATGGCGGCGCAGCTCCTTCGGAGGGATACCCATACCGCCGATATTGCCGGCGCCGCCCTCGTTGGCAACCGCGGCAACCAGATCAGCAAGTGCAATACGGATAGACATGCCGCCCTGGATGATGCAGTGGCGAGCGGTCTTGTTACCGATGGTCAGACTCGGCAGCGTCATGGCGATCCCTCCAAGGGCATCTGAATTCACCCTTAGTGTACCGTTTGTGCCCCCATTTGTGAACAGGTGCTAATACCAAATGGTACCTCCGTGGTCAATTTTGGACCGACCGGTCCATTGGCTGTCTGCCCTGGGGTAGATGCGCTCTCTGTCCATGGGGACAACCAACCCAACCGCCTGCGAAAAGCCAGCAACCCGGGTGGCCCATTGTGGCGCTCCGCATAGGATGAAACCAACTATAACACTCGCCCGCGTAAACACGCGCGAACTGGGAGGACGGTACACATGGAACTCGGGGAACGCCTTGCCCGGTTTCGGGACGAGGAGCAACGCCTCGGCTGGGAGGGTACCTTTGTCGAGTATTTCGAGATCGTGAAGGCCCACCCGACCGTCTCCGACCTGGCACACGCCCGCGTTCACAACATGATCATGGACGCCGGCGTGGACAGCAGCGAGCACGCTGAACGGAAGTATAAGTTCTTCGCCGACGACATCTTTGGGCTGGAAAAGCCACTCAACCAGCTGGTCGATTATTTCAACTCAGCGGCCAAGCGCCTGGAGGTGCGCAAGCGCATCCTGCTGCTGATGGGCCCGGTCGGCGGCGGCAAGAGCACGATCGTCGCGCTGCTGAAGCGGGGGATGGAGCGGTTCGCCCGCACAGACGAGGGCGCGATCTACGCTATCAAAGGGTGACCTTTCCGGTGCAAAAGCAGACACCGCGTACCTGTACCAAAAAAAGATGTCTCAACAATCATAAACATCATTGTACTAAAGGAGGACAATTTTATGTTTACCATAGAATCTAAGAATTGATTCAAGACTGACGGAGGAGGCGTAAGCGGTATGGCTGATGAGGAGCGCTCCCGCAGCGGGAGTGCGGTGTCCCGCCGCCAGTTGTTGGGGATCGCCGGCGCAGCCGCAGCGGCGTCCGGCTTGCTCGGGGGCATCCGGGTCCGCCGGCGGGCGAAACTGTCGGGTGTGGCCGAGGCCGCAGAGCTCCCGCCCGCAGCGGTAGGGTTCCGCAAACCAGTCCTTCAGACCGTCTCCCTGACTGTGAACGGCACCAGCCACAACATCGACATAGACACACGCTCGACCCTGGCCAATGCGCTGCGCGAAGAGCTGCACCTCACCGGCACGCACGTCACGTGCGACCGTGGCGAGTGCGGCGCCTGCACTGTGCTGGTGGACGGCCGTGCGGTTTATGCGTGCACGGCGCTTGCGGTGCAGATGCAGGGCAAGCAGATCACCACGGTGGAGGGGCTGGCGAAGGGGGAGAAGCTTGATCCCATCCAGGAGGCATTCGTTGAGTGCGACGGCTTCCAGTGTGGCTACTGCACCGCCGGGCAGATGATGTCACTCAAGGCGCTGCTGCTCAAGAACCCCAGCCCGACCGAGGACGATGTGCGCGTGGCGGTGTCCGGCAATATCTGCCGGTGCGGCGCATACCCGGGGATTATCAAGGCCGGCCTCGTGGCGGCCGCCAAAATGAGGGGCCAGGGGGGATAGGCTATGCCATTCGTCAAGACCCGTGTCGAAGTGGAGGGGCATGTCTCCGAAATCCTCGTGGAGATTCCGGAGAACGAGGTCAAGCCCTGGGCGAAGGATCAGAAGTTCAAGATCGTCGGCCAGCGCATCACCCGGATCGACGGCCCGCAGCGGGTAACCGGAAAGGCGGTCTACACCGCCGACGTGCAGTTGCCCGGGATGGTCTGGTGCAAGATCCTCCGCTCCCCGTACGCACATGCCGAGATCATTGATATCGACACGAGTGAGGCCGAGAAGATTCCCGGCGTGCTGGCGATCATCCATCACAAGAACACCAAGGCGATGCCGTATCAGGGCGACAACTTCGCCTTCAACCCGATCGCCCGCTATGTGGGCTGCGAGGTGGCGGCGGTGGCTGCGGTCAACGAGCATATCGCGCGGGATGCGATCCATGCGATCAAGGTGCAGTACAAGGTGCTGCCCTTTGTGCTCGACCCGGTCAAGGGGCTGGAACCGGATGCGCCGAAGCTTCGGCCGACGGGTAATCTTGCCGGGGACAAGCCCCGCATCCTGTCCCGGG
>JAQBPS010000246.1 GCA_028287415.1 Bacillota bacterium
TAGAGTGACGACGCATCGAACTCCTCCTCCTGGCTGGTATTTCGGGCTCCTAAATGATAGACGGTTCACGTTCAAGATTGGTTCCACACCGCTTTCCTTGACTCAGCCTCGTCTTTCCTACATAATAATTAGGATGCGGGTATCATCACAAAAGCATCTACACCGCCGCCCGGCCCCTGCCGGACCGGCTATTCTGGTCCCGGTATTTTTTTATGAACGCGTAAAGGGGCGATCGCCAATTGGCACGGATTGCAAAGCCCGTGATTATGAATGTGACCCCCGGCAGCGTGGCCGAGCAGGCCGGGCTCAAGCCGGGCGATAAGCTCACCGCGATCAACGGCAAGCCGGTGCGCGATGACCTCGACTTCCAGTTCCTCAGCGCCGACGAGCAGATGGCGCTCACGGTCGTCAGCCCGACCGGCAAGCGCAGCACTGTCAACGTCCGCAAGGGTCTGGACGAGGAGCTCGGCGTCGACTTCGGCGGCAAGGCGACCTATGACGGCATCTACACCTGCCACAATAACTGCATCTTCTGCTTCGTCCACCAGCAGCCGCGCGGCATGCGGCCGACTCTCAACCTGATGGACGATGACTTCCGTCTCTCCTACATGCACGGCAACTTCATCACCCTCGTCGGCATCACTGACGAGCACTGGCACCGGATTTTCGAGCAGAAGCTCTCCCCGCTCTACATCTCCGTCCACGCGACCGACGATGATCTGCGGGCGTTCCTGCTCGGCACCGACAAGGGCCGCGGTATCATGAAGCAGCTGCGCGAATTGGCAGATGCCGGCATCCAGTTCCACACCCAGGTCGTCGCCTGCCCCGGCCTGAACGACGGCGAACACCTCGACCGGACGATCCGTGACCTGACCAGCCTCGGGGAGAACCTGCTGTCGATCTCCGTCGTCCCGGTCGGCATCACCAAGTACCGCGACGGCCTGTACGACATGCGCAAGTACACCACCGCGGAGAGCCAGGTGATGATCGACCAGATCGAGGCGTGGCAGGAGCAGCTCGTCCCCGACTGGGGCACGGTGCTCGTCCACGCCTCCGACGAGTGGTACGTCATGGCCGGCCGCGAGGTGCCGGGCGCCGAGGTCTATGAGGACTACGGCCAGCTGGAGAACGGCGTCGGCATGATCCGCCTCTTCATCGAGCAGATGAACGCGGCGACCGACCGCCTGCCCGCCGCCCTGCCGGCGCCCCGTAAGGTGACCGTGGCCACCGGCGAGCTCGCAACGGAAACGCTCCAGCGTGCGGCCGACTGGCTGATGGCGCACGTTGACGGGCTGACCGTCGACGTCGTCACCATCGACAACGAGTTCTACGGCACGACCACGGTTGCCGGTCTGCTGACAGGGCAGGATATTGTCAAACAGCTACGCCCCCGGGGCGAGTCACTTGGCGACCTCGTTCTGCTGCCCGCCGTCGCCTTCCGGGAGACCGACGTCAAGTCGCTCGACAACATGTCGCTGGAGGAGATCAGCGTGCTGATCGGCGGCGTGCCCGTCGCAATTGCCGGCTCGCCCGTCGAGCTGGCCGACCAGGCGACCGCGGGCCGGCTGGCGCCCGAGCGCAAGCGGCGGCTCAAGTCGCTCCGCTTCCGCCATCAGGGCGAGGCGGCCGTCGTCAATATGCCCCGCCCGACCGCGGAGAAGGACCCGCTGGGCCACTGCGAGCGGATGCCCGGCTTCGGCGCCCCCCTCGCCAAATAACGACCCCCTTGCAAGCTGGCGCCACCCCGCTCTCGCCCCTGGCGGGCGGGGTAGTGCTACATACGGAGGAAACACATGAAACCGATCGTAGCGATTGTCGGACGGCCCAACGTGGGCAAGTCGACCCTGTTCAACCGGCTGACCCAGTCCCGCCAGGCGATCGTCGAAGATGTGCCAGGCGTCACCCGCGACCGGCTCTACGCGGAGACGGACTGGAGCGGCCGCAATTTTACGGTTGTCGATACCGGCGGCATTGTCGTCGATAAGGACGGCACCACCATGGACGAGCACGTCACCAAGCAGGCTGAGCTGGCGATTAAAGAGGCCGACGTGATCATTTTCGTCACCGATGTGACGCAGGGTGTGACCGGCTCGGACCTGGAGGTCGCCGGGCGGCTCCGGCGCGTCAACAAGCCGGTCATCCTGGCCGTGAACAAGGTGGAGAACCTGAAGCGCGAGGATGAGGCTCTGGAATTCTGGAGCCTTGGCCTTGAGCATCTCGTCACGGTGTCGGCTGAGCATGGCATGGGCACCGGCGATTTGCTGGATGCCGTCGTCGCCGGCCTGCGCCAGGCGGAGGAGGAGCCCGACACGGCGGATGACGATATCATCCGGGTCGCCGTCATCGGCCGGCCGAATGCGGGCAAGTCGTCGCTCGTGAACGCGATCCTCGGCGAGGAGCGGCTGATCGTCTCGGATGTGGCGGGCACCACCCGTGACGCCATCGACGTCCTTGTGGAGAAGGGCGAGGACCGCTTCCTCCTGATCGATACCGCAGGCATGCGCCGGCGCGGCAAGGTGGAGGAGTCGGTGGAGCGCTACAGCGTCATGCGCGCGCTGCGGGCCGTGGATCGGGCACAGGTCGTCCTCATGGTGATCGATGCCGAGGAGGGCGTGACCGATCAGGATCAGAAGATCGTCGGCTACGCCAACGAGGCGGGCAAGGCCTGCGTCGTCGTCATCAACAAGTGGGACCTGGTCGAGAAGGATGACCGGACCATGGATAATTACAAGCTGACGGTGCGGGAGCGGCTCGCGTTCATGGATTACGCCATGATTACGTTCGTGTCCGCGAAGACGCACGCCCGGCTGACCAAGCTGCTGCCGGTGGTCAAGCAGGTGGCGGCGGCCCATGCCCGGCGCATCACGACCGGTGAGCTGAACGACCTGGTGCGGGATGCGTACGCCAACAACCCGCCGCCCTCGGACAAGGGCCGCCGGCTGAAGATCTTCTTTGCAACGCAGCCGCACGTGGCTCCGCCCGGGTTCGTTTTCTTCGTCAACGACCGGGAGTTGCTGCACTTCTCGTACAAGCGGTATCTGGAGAACCGGCTGCGGGACACCTACGACTTTGAGGGCACGCCAATCCGGCTCTACTTCCGCAACAAGTCGAAGGCGGCGCTGCCGGAGCGCCCGTCCCGGGTGCGTCGGATCGTGGGTGAGGGCAAGAGCCGGGTCATCCGGCGGGCCCCCCGCAAACTCACGACTGAGTAGTGATGTTGGGTACTTATTAATGGCCACGGATTTCACGGATTACGCTGATTTTGGGACAAACACGGATTTTTAAATAAATATATTTTAAATGTCCGGTAATCAGTGTTTGTTTTTTTAAAATCCGTGAAACCCGTGAAATCCGTGGCCATATAAAAGGCCCCACTTCTATCGAAAGATTAGAACCTCGTGTTAAAACCAGGAATAACTTGACTCGCGAGCGAATCGTCCCTTCACAGGCTGGGTATCCAGACCCGGCTACAGAAGGGGGCTGCGTTCGTGCTCATGGTGCTGGCTGCGGTGGCGGGCTATCTGCTGGGATCGTTTCCCTCGGGCTACCTGATCGG
>JAQBPS010000264.1 GCA_028287415.1 Bacillota bacterium
AACGGCCCGAGCAACTGCACGCAGTCCGTGCTGATCTCCGCGGCCAGGGCCTCCTTCAAGGCGATCACCGACCCGGGGTTCCCGGCCTGTGACGGCTGCTTCCGCCCCCTGGAGGTCGTCTGCCCGCCCGGGACGATCTTCACCGCCACCCGCCCGGCCGCCACCTCCATCTACTTCGAGGTAGACCAGATGGCCAGCGACCTGATCTGGAAGGCGCTGGCGCCCGCACTGCCGGAACGGCTGACCGCCGGACACTACCTGAGCGTGTGCGGCACGGTGCTGTCCGGGCGTGATGAGTCCGGACGGGACTGGCTGCTGATCGAGCCGCAGGTTGGCGGCTGGGGCGCCGGCGAGGGCCGCGACGGGGAGAACGGGCTCTTTTGCGTCGGCGACGGCGAGACCTACATTATGCCGGTCGAGGTGGCAGAGCACCGGTATCCGGTCCGAATGGAGCAGCTCTCCCTCAACACGGAGCCCGGCGGTATGGGCCGGTACCGGGGCGGGCGCGGCGTGGTGCGCGAGTATCGGCTCCTGGGGCCGGCCACCCTCACAGCCTCATTCGGCCGCCACAAGGTGCGCCCCTGGGCGGTGGCGGGCGGCGAGCCGGGCACCCCGAACCGCATTGAGCTCTTACGCGCCGCGGGTGGCGCCGCCGAGGTGATGGGCAAGGCGTCGCGGGTGCCGCTTGCGGCAGGTGACCGGGTGCGGCTGGTGACTGGCTGCGGCGGCGGCTGGGGGCCGGCTGCGGATCGTGACCCTGAACAAATCGAGCGGGACCAGCGGCTGGGATACCTGAACCCACACAAGGAAAGTTGGAGGGAATAGCTTGCGCATCGGCATTGACGTCGGCGGCACCAACACCGACTCCGTCCTGATGGACGGGGCGAAGGTGCTGGCATCGCATAAGACCCCCACGACCCCCGATGTCACCAGTGGCATCACGGCCAGCGTTACGCAACTGATGCGGGAAACCGGGGTCAAACCGGCGGACGTGCAGGCCGTCATGATCGGCACCACACACTTTGCCAACGCCGTGGTTGAGCGGCAGCGGCTGAGCCCCGTGGCCGCCGTGCGGCTCGGGCTACCAGCGACCGATGCCCTGCCGCCGCTCTGCGACTGGCCGGATGAAGTTGTGGCGGCGATGGGGGGCGAGGTCTTCCTCGTCCGGGGCGGCTACGAGTTTGACGGGCGGGAGATCAGCCCGCTGGACGAAGTCGAAATCCGGCGGATCGGCCGCCGGATTCATGACGCTGGGATCCGCGCTGCGGCCGTGTCATCGGTCTTCTCACCGGTCAACGACAGCATGGAGCAGCGGGCAGCGGCGATCCTGCTCGAGGAGTGCCCGGACCTGCTGGTCACCCGCTCTGCCGATATCGGTCGGGTGGGCCTCCTGGAGCGGGAGAACGCAGCGATCCTCAACGCCGCCCTACGGAGCCTGGCGGCGCACCTGGTGGAGGGCTTCCGCCAGGCGCTCCGGGACCTGGGCCTGAACGCTCCGTTTTTCTTCACACAGAATGACGGCACCCTGATGGCCGCAGAGTTTGCCGAACAGTTCCCCGTGCTCACCTTTTCCTCCGGCCCGACCAATTCCATGCGGGGCGCCGCATTCCTCAGCGGCATCCGGGACGGCATTGTGGTCGATATCGGCGGGACCACGACTGACGTCGGCGTTCTTGTGGGCGGTTTTCCCCGGCCCGCAGCGGCCGCCGTCTCCGTAGGCGGCGTCCGCACCAACTTCCGCATGCCGGACGTTCTCAGCATCGGACTGGGCGGTGGCAGCATCGTCCGGACCGAGCCGCTTCAGATCGGTCCCCGCAGCGTCGGCTACAGACTCACGGAACAGGCCCGGATTTTCGGGGGCGACACCCTGACGACCACTGACGTCGTGGTGGCTGCCGGCCGGCTCCAACTAGGCGACGCCTCCCGGGTCGGCGACCTGGACGCAGCGTTCGTGACCGCAGCCCTTCAGGAGATGCAGGCGATGGTCGCAGCAGCGATCGATGCAGTGAAGACCTCGGCCGCCCCGGTGCCGGTGATCGTCGTGGGCGGGGGCAGCATCCTTGTGGGTGATGCGGTGCCCGGCGCCTCCCATGTGATCAAGCCGCCCCACTTCCAGGTGGCCAATGCCATTGGCGCCGCCATCGCCCAGGTGGGCGGGGAGGTCGACCGCATTTACAGCACGGAGGGCGCCACCCGGGAGGCCGTGCTGGACCGTGCCCGGCTAGAGGCCGTCGACAAGGCGGTCGCTGCCGGCGCCGACCCGGAGAGCGTCGAGATCGTCGACCTGGAAGAGGTGCCGCTGGCCTACCTGCCTGGCAACGCCGTGCGCATCCGGGTGAAGGCGGTCGGTGAACTGAAAGCGCAGTTGATCGGAAACGGAGGTCGAAACTGATGGCGTGGCAGGTCACACCGGCAGACGTGGAGGCCATTGCGATTGGGGCCGGCATCCTGGGCACCGGCGGGGGCGGCAACCCGTACCTTGGCAAGCTCCAGTTGCTCCGGCAGCTCAAGGCCGGGCGGACGGTGACGGTGATCAGGGTGGATGAGCTGCGGGAGGAGCACATGGGCGTGGGCATCGGGGGCATGGGCGCCCCCACGGTGGGTTACGAAAAGCTGCCCGCAGGCACCGAGATGACAGGGGCCGTCGAGGCGGTTGCGCGGCACCTGGGCCGCCCGCTGGACTTCGTCATCGCCGGCGAAATCGGCGGGGCTAACGGGATCATGCCACTGGTGGTGGGCGCCCAGACCGGACTCCCCGTGGTGGACGGCGACCCCATGGGCCGGGCGTTCCCGGAACTGCAGATGGACACCTTCATGATCAATGGGGTCAGCCCTTCCCCCTTCTCCCTGAGCGACGTGCAGGGCAACAGGGTGCTCTTTCAGCACGTGGTCAGCCCCGTCTGGGCAGAGCGAATCGCCCGCGCCGCGACCATCGCCATGGGTGGCAGCGCTGCCCTTGGCATGCCGACGCTCTCAGGCAAGCAGGTGCGGGATTTCGCGATTGCGGGCACCCTGTCGCTCTGCAAGCGGCTGGGCGAGGCCGTGCTGGCAGCCCGTGCGGAGCATCAGCCGCCCGTGCC
>JAQBPS010000292.1 GCA_028287415.1 Bacillota bacterium
AACATGATCCGGCTCAGTACCCTGTTCCTGGGATGGCGTGCTCGCCGGGCCGGCACGTCGGACGGACGGACACTGATTCCCCATCCGCATGATGTGCCACCGCCGACCTATTTGTTTTACCTCCGCAGCATCGGTGACTGGCGGGCAGCCATGCTGGCGTGGCGCTGGCAGCTACACAATCTGGCGCTCTTCACGGCCTATATCAAAGCGTCGCGGATGCATGAGCAGGCCAACCAGCTATTAGATGAAGTGGCAGGTGAGTACGCGGACGCAGAGGCTCGCCGCAATGCGCGGGGTACAGACAAACACATCAAGGCATTGCATCGCTGTTGGAAGGCGCGGGAAAGGGCCCGCCGTTACCGCGACCGGGCCGAATTGGCGGTGGCTCGCGCCAGGGCACGGCGCCAGGCCAAGTGGGAAGGCTATGGTGCGCGCTTTCATGCGCTGGCCGCTGAGATGGATCATTACATGCAAGTCTACAGTGACGCCAACGTCAAGGCGCGGGATGACAACGACTGTCCGCCAGGCTTGCTCGAGGCGAACCGGCCCCGCCTGGAGATACCGATGGGGCTGCGGGCACTGGACTGGGGCCTTCCCGCCCGGACAGCGCGCCGGGGGGCGAACGCTTCCTCGATGGATGCATGAAGCTTGGAGGAGGTTGACGCGATTGATCCGTTCTCTGCGTGGCCAAGCGGTACTCCTGACGCTTGTGCTCGGGTTGGCCACCCTGCTTGCGGGCTGCGGGACCCCAGCTGCGACGATGCAACCGCGCATCGTCATCACACTGCTTGATGTCTCTGGTTCAACTGCGGCCGTGCGTGACAACTATCTGGCCGAAGTGAAGCAGATCGTCGACAATGTGCCGGCGGGCGCCCGTCTGGTGGTCCTGCCGGTGTCATCGCGATCACTTACTTCCCCGGCGCTGCTGGACATCAGCTTCCCCGAGAATACGTGGTGGAAGACCAACTCCTTCACCTATGGCCGTGAGGTGAAACGGCTCCGGCAGCAGGCGATGGAGACTGTTTCCACCCCGCACAACCAGGATCCGGGCAGAAATGGGACTGCGATCATCGATAGTCTCGTGCAGGTACAGGAGTACTTGAAGCCCTACGCACCCGGTTCGGGAGCGCTATACATAATCAGTGATATGGTCGAGCAGAGTGATCTCCTGGACTTGTACGACCTGGACGGCACAGCTATCCAGTCGGCATTAGCGAAGGTGAGCAAATCAGGCCGCATGCCCGCCCTGCGGGGCGCTGCTGTTGATGTTGCCGGTCTGGAAGCATCTGGCCACCTGCCCTCTGACCGGGTGATGGCGATTCGTTCCTTCTGGGAACATCTCTTCCAAACGGCTGATGCTCGTCTGGTGCGGTACTCGCCCGCACTTCGGTTATGAGGCCGGGTCAAAAAGCGCAATCGATGAGAAGCCATGTCCGATGTGAGATGATACAATAGATTCGCACGGGCCGAAGGCTACTACCCCAAATCTTGACCCGAGGAGCTGTGGAATTATGGTGGTGCGCATGAACCCCTATTTGGTGATGGATGGCAATGCCAAGGAAGCTATCGCGTTTTACGAGACGGCATTGGCCGCCAAAGTCATCACTGTCCAGACGTTTGGTGAGATGCCGGATGACCCGAATCACCCCATCCCCGACGGCGTCAAGGACCGGATTTTGCACGGCTTGTTGAAGGTTGGGGAGACGGATCTCATGTTGTCTGATACGTTCCCCGGCATGCCTTATCAAACGGGCAACCAGGTAAACATAACCATCGTGATGAACACCGCGGACAGATCCAAACAGATTTTTGATGCATTGGCGGAGGGCGGCAAGGTAAATATGCCCCTGCAGGAAACGTTCTGGAGCCCAGCTTACGGTCAGGTAACGGACAAGTTCGGCGTGCCGTGGCAGATTACCACGGAGGTCAACGCCTAAGCGCCAAAGCCATGGCCGCCATGCAAAGCAGAGGGGCCCGACGGCATGCGCCGTTTGGGCCTCTTTACCCATTGCGCATCGTCTTCGGGGAGCAATGTCCGGGCGTTGCGGACCAGGTAAAGCGGTGTCGTGCCCCCGTCGTCGCGAGACGTCGCGACACGCAGGACCGCTGTACCTGGCTCATTCCCCTGGCGTCGCGACGCAACGCCCTCCATCGGGCTCCCGCCCTTTGACCGGCAGGCGAAGATCGTCGACGATGAGGGCCGGGAGCTTCCCCCGGGGCCAGGCGGTCAAGGCCGTCATAGTTATGAAGGAAGGGGCTGTGCTCACGCCGGAGGCGGTGATTGCGTATTGTGCCACCCGGCTCGCCAAACGGCAGGCATTGCCCAAGACGTCCATCGGCAAAATCGCGAAGAAGGTGCTTCGGGCGGAAGAGAAGGCCAGGGAGGCAGCGGGTGCCAGCCTGGCACGGAAACCGGGGGGAACATGATGTCGGAACCCGTACAGGATCATTACGAAACGGCGAGGCAGTGCATTGGCCTGGAGGAGCGGATCTTCCTGGGCACGGTCACCGCCCTGCATTTCCAGAGGTTCGCCCAGGCATCCGGTGACCTGAATCCCCTCTACTTTGACCGGGAGTACGCTCGGGAAGCCGGATACGAGGACGTCGTCGCCCCGCCCATTTTCCTGACGGGGGTGCTGGGCTGGGAAGCGGGGCCGTCCGAGGAGTCCCTGCGCCAGGATGGGCTGAGCGACAGCGACACTGCCTTCATCAAGCTGCCGGGCGCGCGGCTCATGGGCGGGGGGCAGGAGATCGAGTACCTGACCCCGCTCCGGGACGGCGACCAGGTGACGGTCTGGCGTAAGGTCGTCGATGTGGAACGGCACCAGAGTACCTCTGGCGACCTGCTGCTGATGAAGCTGGAGAAGCGTTACTACAACCAGCACGGCGATCCCCTGGTGATTTGCCGGGAGACAATGATTGTCCGCTAGGATAGGGGGTACGAAGCATGATCGCAGACCAGTTGTATTTCGAGGAGGTCGAACCCGGGGCCGCCATTGCGCCGCTGGTCAAGCGGCCGACGAATGTGCAGCTTTTTCGGTACAGCGCCGCTACCTGGAACGCGCATCGCATCCATTATGACAAGGAGTACGCCCGGGTCGAGGGTTACGACGACATTCTGGTCCAGTCGCACCTCCACGGCTGCTTCCTCGTCCAGATGGTCATGGACTGGGCTGGGCCCCGAGCGCGACTGGTGCGGTTCAGTTGGCAGAATCGCCGGATGGCCCTGCCTGGGGACCAGCTCACCTGCACCGGTTTGGTGACGGGAAAGTACCAGGCGGACGGGATCTGTTATGTCGAGTGCCGGCTGGAGGAGCGAAACCAGCGCGGCGAAACCTGTGCACCGGGCACGGCGGTGATCGCACTGCCGAGCGTGACAGCACGGGACGGAAAGTGAGGGGTGCTTGATGGAAAAAGTCGTTCCAAACCGGGCTGAGGCCCTGAAAATGTACAAGACCATGGCCACGATCCGGGAATT
>JAQBPS010000029.1 GCA_028287415.1 Bacillota bacterium
CATCAATGACGTCCGTCGGAACCGTCAAGTGGTGGAACAAGCCGGCGAGGTCGACGAACTTGACATCCAACATTTTAATGCCCTTTTCTTTAATCAGCTCTAGTACTTCCTTCGGCGTCATGGTGTAACCCGCTCCCTTCGTTATTTGCCGCCCTTGCGATTGATCAAACGTTCCAATTCAGCCCGATTGGCGCCGCCATACAAGGAGCCGACCCGGGGAATCCGCTCGGACATCCGGTTCGGTCGCTCTTCCACAGGGCGGATGCGCCGTGCTTCCCGATTAGCGAAGTGGGCCTTGACCCGGTCCATAGTCATGCCGTCTGCCAGGAGCCGCTTGATTTCCTTCATTTTGGTGATGTCAGCTTCGGCGTACAGCCGCTGCCGGCCTTTGGTCCGGTCCGGGGCGAGCAACCCATGCTTTTCCCAGTAGCGAATCTGCCGGGCCGTCAGTCCGGTGAGTCGCTCGGCTACTCCCATGGAATAGACGGCGCTCGCACCCCCATCTTCCTTCACGCGCGTGCCCTCCTCTCCCGGCACCCTGAGGCCTTCAGGCGGTCATGTCAGGTTTATTGACATCAACCTTACTTGGCCCCACTATACGCCCGCGAAAGCCGCGTGTCAACTTCATGTCATATTTCCTAACATGCCTGTTTCGCATCGCTTTGTGTGCGCTGCCGAATGGCAGAAGCCCCGTGACGGCGGTGACGTCACGGGGCTAACGAGGATTACGATTATGCATGGGCGAGGAAGTCGGCGGTTGCAGCAGTTCGTGGCTGATCGAGGATCTGCGAAGCCGGCCCACATTCCACCAATCGTCCTGCCGCGAAGAAGGCGACATGGTCCGCCACCCGCCGTGCCTGCGCCATGCTATGCGTGACGATCACGATCGCCATGCGCTCCCGCATCGCCAGGATCAACTCTTCCACCGCCTGCGTGGCAGCGGGGTCCAGCGCTGAGCAAGGTTCATCCATCAGGAGGACCTCGGGGTCCATCGCCAGGGCCCTGGCAATGCAGAGCCGCTGCTGCTGGCCGCCGGACAGAGCACGGGCGTCGGTGTCGAGCCGGCGCCGCACCTCCTCCCACAGCGCCGCCCGCTTGAGGCTTCGTTCAACAAGGCGGTCCAGATCCCGTCCCCGGACTCCGCAGAGCGACGGCCCGAAGGCGACATTCGCGTAGAGCGACATCGGGAACGGGTTGGGCCGCTGAAAGACCATGCCCACCCGGGTGCGGAGTTCCTCGGCCGCAAGTCGGCGGGTGTCACTGCCATCCAGGAGGATGCGCCCGCTCACCCGGGCGCCCGGCACCAGGTCATGCATGCGGTTCAGCGTCCTCAGGAAGGTGGACTTGCCGCAGCCTGACGGCCCGATCAGTACGGTCACGCTGCGGTCAGGCATGCCAAGGCTGGCGTCCCGCAGCGCAGGAGGGCCGCCATAGCTGACGCTGACCGCCACCGCTTCCAGCTTGAGCGCGCTCACACCCTGCGCCACCTCTCCAACACCAGATTTGCAGCCAGGTTCACGGCCAGCACCGCAAGCATGAGGACGAGCGCCGTTGTGTACGCACGCCCTTCCGACAGGCCCTCCGTGGCCAGGATGTACAGGTGCACTGACAGGGACCGCCCGGAGTCCAGCGGGGAGATCGGCATGCCCATGCCGCTGCCGGCCGTCAGCAGCAGGGCCGCGGTCTCGCCGATCGCCCGGCCGAGGGCCAGCATCGCCCCGGTCAGGACGCCCGGCGCCGCCTCCTTAAGGACTACCCGCCTCGTCGCCTCCCAGCGGGTGGCGCCGAGGGCGGCGGCGCCCTCCCGGAGCTCCCCGGGCACGGCGGCCAGCGCCTCCTCGGCTGTGCGGATGACGGTCGGGAGCAGCATAAGTGCGAGGGTGGCGCTGCCCGACGCCAGCGACCAGCCCCACCCCAGGTGCTTGACGAACAGGCTGAAGCCGAACAGGCCGAAGATGATGCTCGGTACCCCGGCCAGCGCCTCCATGAGAGTGCGCATCGCCCGGACCAACAGCCCGTCCCGAGCGTACTCCTGGAGGTAGAGCGCGGCCCCCACCCCCAGGGGCAGGGCCAGCAGCAAGGCAACGCCCACCAGCCAGCCGGTGCTGATCAGCACGGGCAGAATGCCCCCGTCCCGGCCGCCGCGTGCCGGCAGGCCAAACAGGAAAGCGAGCGTGAGGCCGCCGGCGCCCCGCAGCACGAGCAGGCCGATGAGCCCCGCCAGCAGCCCCGCCACCATCAGTGCGAGGGCCGAGAGGATCGCCTTCATCGCTGAATCCGCCTTGCGGCCGCGTTAACGGCCAACACCATCGCGAGGAGCACCGCGCCTGAGGCGAACAGCGCTGCCTGATGCAGATCCGCAGCGTAAGCCATCTCCATGGCGATGTTGCCAGTCAGCGTCCGCACCGGGTCCAGCGGGGAGCGTGGCACTGCCGGCATATTCCCCGTCACCATGAGCACAGCCATGGTTTCGCCCAGCGCTCGTCCCAGGCCGAGCACGACGGCCGTCATCAGGCCGCTGCGTGCGGCGGGGAGCAGCACCCGGCGCACCGCCTGCCAGGGGGTGGCGCCGAGTGCGCGGGCGCCCTCCCGGTAGGCCGGGGGCAGGCTCCTGAGCGCATCCTCCGCCACGGTCGCAATGGTGGGCAGCGCCATGACGGCAAGCACCAGGGCGCCGGCGAGCACGCTATAGCCGAAACCACCCGCCGCGTGCCTGATGGCGGGGACCAGGAGGCTGAGCCCAACGAAACCGTAGACAACGCTTGGCACAGCCGCCAGCCACTGCAAGATCCGGCGCATGAGGCCGCCCAGCGTCGGCGGGGCCACTTCGGTCACGAACAGGGCAACACCAACGCCGACGGGCACCGCAAGCAGCAGGGCGCCGGCCGTGACCGCCAGCGAGCCCCAGAGCATCGCCATAATGCCGAACCGCCCGGCCTCGGTGTCCCACACAGTCCCGCCGATGGCGGGCAGCGCCGGCCATCCCTCCAGGATCAAAGCGAGTGCGATTGCCACCACGGTAACGGATGCCGTCAAGGCGCATGCCAGCAGCGCCCGTCGCATCGTTCGTTCATGCCGTTCCCGGCGTTCGCGGCGATCACTCACGCACCGGCACCAGCCCCTCCTCTGTGATCACTTGCTGTCCCGCCCTACTCCGTGCAAACCGAATAAACGCCGCCGCCTCGCCGGTGGCCGGCCCCCGGGTGACAAAACTGAACGCCCGCCTGAGCGGATAATCAGGATCCTCCGGCTGACGCCCATCCACCGCCAGAATGCCCAGCCCTGCCGCCCGCGCCAAGCCCAGACTGAGATACGCAATGGCGTTCGGATCGCTGTCCACGGCGATCGTGATCATGCCTGAGGCGTTGAGCACGATTGCGTTCAATGTGGTTTTGCCGACAACGGTCTGGAACGCATCTTTTGAACCCGATCCCGATTCCCGGGAGATCAGGTGTACGGAGCCCTTGCGCCCGCCCATCTGCGCCCAATCGGTCGCAGCGCCGCTGTACAGTTGTCGCAGCTGTGCCACTGATAGGCTCCGTCCCGCCAGAGGGTTGTCCGGGTGGACAACAACGGCCAGTACGTCATAAGCGATGATATGCTCGACCATCCCCTGCGCAGACTCCGACGGTGCCAGTCGGCGGGAGATCATGCCCACATCGGCCACGCCGCTCTGCACGGCCTGGACCCCGGCGGTGGAGCCGACACCGTGCACGGCAACCCGTGAGCCGCCCGCCCGGGTATAGGCCTCGGCAAGCATGTCCGCCATCAGCAGGACGGATGTCGAGCCTGCGACCGTAAGACCGCGGCGACTCGCTGTACAGCCTGTGATGAGGCACAGTAGCATCACTAACACGGCGATCAGGCGCAGTTTGCGCATCGATAGTAACCCCCTGCTGTCCGGTTTTTGCTCCGGTCAGCATTTCCTCCACAAAGGGGTTGATATCCATGTGGCAGGCCTGGAAGCACCACGTGATCGCTGCTGCTGTGCTGGCACTCGTCGGGGTGGGGAGCATCATCGGCAGCAAGAACGCAATGCCCGGCGTCCTGGGGAACCGCGCCTTCGGCTATGGGGCGCTGGTGCTGCTGAGCAGTGCCCTGGTCATCGGCCCGCTCGCGCGCCTGTGGCCCCGCCGCCTGAGCGCCATGCTCCCATACCGCCGGGCGATGGGTATCTGGAGCGCACTGGCCGCTGCCACGCACCTGTGCTTCGCCCTCCAGTTGGTGCAACATTCGTTCGACCGGCGTACGCCGATTACGCTGTTCGTCCACGAGTCGGCATTCTTTGATGAGATGACACAGACCATGCAGACCCGTCACCAGTTGTTCCTCCAGGATAACCTGACAGGGCTGGCCTGGATTGGGCTGATCGCCCTGCTCCTGCTGCTCATGATCGCGGCCGTCTCAAGCGACCGCGCCCAGCGGCTGCTGGGACAGCCCGCCTGGAAGCTGATCCAACAGCAGGCCTACACCGCCATGCTCTTTGCTTCTCTGCATGTGCTGATCATGCAGTTTGGCGGCAAACTCAAGGGCAGCCTCGCCCTGCTTTGGTGGGCGCCGTGGCTGCTGCTCGCAGTTCTGTGCCTGCAAATTACCGGCTTTGTTGTGACAATTCGCCGTAGGGGAGGAATCAGGGGCGGTTCAGGCAAATAGTGCAATACTGTGTAGTTTACGGAGGTGGAGGGAATCCAGCGCCCGCTCTCCTGGGTTCTCCGCGGCGTCTCCTTGCTTGGGGTGGCAGCAGCCGCCAGCGGGACATGGGCGGCGCTGCACCCCGCCGCCACACCGTACTATCCCGTGGTGGTCACCCTGGCGGCCGCGTTTCTGATCATGTCGCCATGGTCGGTGCGATTGCCCAGCGGCGCCGCCTGGCGCCCGTCGCTCGCCCTGGTCACGACCGCCATGTTCCTGCTGCCGGTTCAACTGACATCCCTGGTGCCGCTCCCCACTGTGATCCTGGCCATCGCCCTGCGCCGCGGCGCCTGGCGCACCTATCCGTTTGATTTCGGCCAGGTCGCAGTCGCCCTGTACCTCGGCTCCGGCGTTTACCGGGCGCTGGCCCCCGCCGCCGAGCCGCACCTCCCGGCCATGCTGCCCGCAGCGCTCGCGGGCCTCGCCGTCAACTTTGTCGTCAACCGGTTTTTTGCCGCCCTCAGTGCGGCGGTTCGGGAGAAGCGCAGGCTGGGGCATCAGCTGCGGCTGGTCGCCGCCGAACTGAACTGGGGCCAGATCAACCTGTACCTGATGAGCATCATGGGCGCGATCATGTACCAGGAAGAAGGCCCGTGGGGCCTGGTGGTCTGCATGGTGCTGCTCACGGGTATCTATCAGTCGCTCTCGTACTACACCAACATGCACGAATGGCAGCACGCCGCCTCAACTGACGGCCTGACCGGCGTGGAGAACCGGACTGCGTGGGAAGGGTTCTTATCGACCATGCGCCGGGAAAGCCGGCGCTCGGGCACCCTCTTTATGATGGATCTGGACAACTTCAAGGCCGTGAACGACACGTTCGGCCACCAGATGGGGGACCAGTTGCTGCGGGATGTGGCCGCCCGCCTGCGGGAACAGATGCGCCGTTCGGACCGGGTGTTCCGGTTCGGCGGCGATGAATTCGTGGTTTTCACTGCGCACGCACCGGACGCCGCACGCTCCGTGCGGGAACGCGTGATGCGGGTGATCGCCGACATTGACCTGGACTGGCAGAAACGCAGCATACCGGCCCGACTTAGCGTCGGGTTCGCCACGTGGCCCGCCGAGGCTGAGGAATTCCCGGCACTCCTGGCCCTGGCTGATCAGCGTATGTACAGCACCAAAGCGAAGCACAAGGGCCTGCTGAAATCACAGCCATGACAAAAGCGCCGGCAACCCACATGGGCTGCCAGCGCTACACGTATAAGTATACCAATAGAATGCGGCGACCTCAAGACTGTTTTCTGCAGGTTCCAGCCGCTATAATGACATCCTAAGTGTACTGTTGTTAGAGGAGGATTCCGTTGAGCGAGGGAAAGGCCGATCTGCTGGAGGCTTGTAAGCACCGCAAGATGAAAGTCACCGAGACACCGGCCAACCTCCTGGAGGCCCGGCTGAAAGCCAAGGGCACACTGGATGGCATGGACGTCCGCATCGACACGAACTGCATTTCCGGCATGCCAGGTGAGAGCATGGGCGCCGTGACGATTCGCGGCAACCTGGCCCAGATTCTCTCCGTGCTGGCCCGTGTGTGGCCGGCAGCGCCCGATGTGAGCGAAGTGGTTTCGCCGGGGCGCAAGAGCTGGCCGGATCACCGGCCGGAGCGTAAAAAGGAATAACGTCTGCTACTTCAGCACCTCGCGCATGCGGGGTGCTATTTTCATTCGACCATCAGGCGGCGGGCGTCCAGGTTGATGGCCAGGACGTTCAGGGCCGTCATGTGCTCGATCTGCCGGGCGACGGACTGCTGCGTCTCACGGAGGACGTCCCAGGCCTTGTGGCCGTAGCGAAGGACGATCTCCATCTCCACCTGCACGCCCTCGCGACGGCTCTCCACGACCACCTTGCCAACTCGCCCGACCCCCTCAACCAGCTCGGCCGCCCGGGTGGCGATCGCGGCCACCACGGTATCGGCGATGAAAAACTTCCCCAGCGAGCTGAAGGTGGGCCGGACGACCGACTTCTCAACTGCGACGGCGTCCACATCCTGCTCACGCTTGAGGATGTAACGCAGCGGGTCGACCATGTAGCCCGAGAACGTCTTCTTGACCTCGAATGTGGGCGCCGGAATCACATGCTTGCCTTCCTGGCGCCGCTTCCGCCGGGCGAGCCGAATTTGTGCGGGCGACGCAATGTCCTCAATGCGGATCGTCGTCTCCGGGCGCGGCAAGTCCAGCGCATCGCAAATGCGCTCGATCATGTCGTCGGAGGTGCCAAGAATCAAGATCCGCTTTGACTTATGGGTCCACAGCGCGCTGCGGACCTCCTCCTGGTGTGCCTTGTCATGGAAGATCGCCCTGCGCACCGCGGCCATCTTGTTGTCCTCACGTTTGGCGCTGGTGCCGGCCACGATCTTGCCGTCGCGAATGAGCAGGCCGTCGTCGATGATCGCCTCGCACTCATGCTGGTGCGCCACAATCCCGGCGCGGTGGCTCTTGCCGCTTCCCGCCGGGCCCACCAAGGCGACGACGTCCACCGGAATCCCCCCCGCCCCACATTCCGCTGCTTCCAACAATACCAAATCCCTGTGATAGGGGCAACAGAACCTGCGCTGCATACCCTGGAGCGACTCTGACCGCGACAAGGGAGGTCCTGCAGCGTGAGTAAGCAGGGAGCTGTGAAACATGTGTTTCCGGGGGCCAATACCCCGCAGGGATTCTATTCGCTATATGACCACATCGCGCCCGTAGACGCCAACAAGATCTTTGTGCTCAAGGGCGGTCCGGGCGTGGGCAAATCGACCTTTCTCCGCAAGCTCGCGGAGGACCTGCTCGTCCGGGGCTTTGACGTGGAGTACCATCACTGCTCGGCTGACAACAACTCATTGGATGCGATCTACATACCGGCCGGAGATGTAGCGCTGCTGGATGGCACGGCCCCGCACGTGGTCGACCCGAAGAACCCGGGCGCCGTCGATGAGATCATCCACCTCGGCGATTACTGGGATGAGTACGCGCTGCGGGCGCCCGCGAACCGGGAGGCCATCCTGAACGCAAACGCTGGCTGCAGCTTCCGGTTCAAGCGGGCGAACGATGCCCTCAGGGCCGCCAAGGCCTATCTCGAGGAATGGAAGGCCTACCACACGGCCTGTCTGCAGGTCGGCGCCCTCAACGCCGCATCGGAGGACTTGATCGCCGAAATCCTGCCTGAGCGGACGGGGAATACCGGCAGTGCCCGGCGGCTGTTTGCCTCCGCCGTCACCTACGACGGGGCCCGGCACTGGCTGCAGTCGCTCTTCCACGACGCCGCCCGGCGGTACATCGTGAAGGGCGAGCCGGGCACCGGCAAGTCGACCCTGGTGGGGCGCCTCGCCGACGCCGCCCTTGCGAGGGGCTATGCACTGGATCTGTACCACTGCCCCATGTATCCGGAGCAGGTGGACCACATCTACATCCGGGATGTGCGGGTCGCTGTGATCACCTCCGCCTGGCCGCACGAGTACGAACCGGCGTCCGGCGATGTCGTGATCGATACCCGCCGCTTTATCGACGAGGAGCGGCTGGCTGATTATGCGGACGATATTGCCGCCGCACGGGTCGGGTTCCAGGCGGCGATCGACCGGGAGATTCATCATCTGGCCGTCGCCAAGCAGACGCATGACGAGCTGGAGCGTTACTACGTGCCGCACATGGACTTTGCAGCCGTAGAACAGCGCCGGCTCAAGACCCTCAGCCGGATCCTTGAACTGGTCGCCGAGCGGCAGCCGGTGGGTGCTGGCTGAGCCGCGGCGGTAAACGCCACCGGGAGCCACCCCCGCGGGATGGCTCCCTTGCTTATGCCCTCGCCACC
>JAQBPS010000299.1 GCA_028287415.1 Bacillota bacterium
GCGGCAAACTTCATGAACAGAATCAAGAGGGGGAGCGGCGAGTTGCGGATCGCCTCGACATACGCGGCCGCGAGGTGACTGACCACAGGCAGGCCGCTGTACCTGGCGATTCCGATCACCGTTCCAAGCACAAAGGCGAGCACCATGGAAATTGCGGCCATTTGGAGGGTGAGCCAGAGCCCGCGCCCGAGGAACCAGAAGACATCGGTCGTGAAGACCGCCGCTACTGTCTCGTTCATCGTGCTTGCACCTCCTGGCCGCGGGCCCGGATGGCCCGCTGCTCAAGCCGCCGGGCCCACTGGGCCAGTGGGAAGCAGAGGGCGAAGAAGAGCGCCCAGATCAGCAGGTAGGTCGGCCCGTAGTAGGAGTTCTGGCCGGCCCACGAGTCCGCTACATTCATCATCTCGCCGGCGCCGATCATGTTCAGTACCGCCGAGTTCTTGATCAGTGAGACCGCCTGGTTGGTCAGAGGCGGCAGGATCACCTGGAACGCCTGCGGCAGGATGATGTGCCGCATCGCCTTCACATAGGTGAAGCCCTGCGAGAAGGCGGCCTCCAGCTGGCCCCGGTGGATGGACTGGATGCCCGCCCGGATGACCTCGGCGATGTAGGCGCCGTGGTATACCCCGAGGCAGAGCACGCCAATGCCAAAGACCGGGACATTCACGCCAAGGTGCGGGAGCCCGAAGAAGAGGATCGCGACCAGGGTGACGAGGGGCAGGTTCTGAACCAGGTCCACATAGGTCCGATTCACGGCCCGGGCGATGCGCCAGGGGGCGGTGCCGAGCGCGCCGATCACCGCCCCGATGACCAGAGAAAGGAGGAGGGCCAGCGCCGACGTGACGACGGTCTGGCCCAACCCCTTCGCAAAGAGCGCCCGGGCTTCAAACAGCGCTTGCCATTGCTGCCCGGCGAAGAGATTCACGGCGCTACTTTAACCCCCACTTCTTCAGCAGTGTGTCCATCTCACCGTTCTTCAGCATCCGGTTGATCACGTCGTTGACCACCTTGGCCAGCGCCGTGTTGTGCAAGTTCGTGGCGATACCGTACTCCTGGGGCCCGAACTTGTCGGGCAGCAGCATGGTGTTGTTGTCGAGGTATCCGAGGAGAATCGAACCGTCGACAGAGAAGGCGTCAACCCGCTTGGCGTCCAGTGCCGCCTTGACCTCGGGGAAACCGGGGAGTTCAAGGAAGTCGACGGCGATGTTCTGCTTCAGAGCCTCCGTCTCAATGGCCTTGCGGGTGGTGGTGGTCTGGGAGACGCCGATCTTCTTGCCGTTCAGGTCCTTCATGGACTTGAAGCCGCTATCTTTACGCACAAGGAAGGTGATGTTATCCACATAGTACGGATCCGAGAAGTTCCACTGCGTCTTCCGCTGGTCGTTGATCGTGAAGGTCGCCGCAACGATGTCGATTGAGCCGTCGTCCAGCAGTGCGCCGCGGGTCTTGGAGGTGACGCCTTCAAGATGGATCGCCTTGTCGTCATTCTTGCCGAGGATCTCTTTGGCGAGCGCACGAACCAGGTCGACCTCAAACCCGTCGATCTTCTCAGTTTTGATATCACGGAAGCCGAACTTCGGCACGTCAACCTTGACGCCGGCGTTCAGCACGCCCCGCGCCTGGATCTTCTTGATCACCGGGTCATCGGACTTGATGCCCACGGAGGCGGACTGGGACCCGCCACAACCGGCCAGCAGGCCAAGCGACAGAACCCCGACAAGGACAGATGAAAGAATGCGCTTCATAAAAACTGTTGGACCTCCCCTGTGTATGTATGGATCAAGCACGCAAAATGCGGCTCAGGAACAGCTTGGTGCGCTCGTTCGTCGGGTTCGTGAAGAAGTGCTCAGGATCGGCCTCCTCCATGATCTGACCCTCATCCATAAAGATCACCCGATCAGAGACCTCGCGGGCAAAACCCATCTCATGCGTGACGACGACCATTGTGATGCCCTCGCTCGCCAGGCCGACCATCACGTCCAGGACCTCCTGGATCATCTCGGGGTCGAGAGCGGAGGTGGGCTCATCGAACAGCATGATCTTCGGCTTCATGTTCAGGGCACGGGCGATCGCCACGCGCTGCATCTGCCCGCCCGAGAGCTGACTCGGATATGCCTTTGCCTTGTGATCGAGGCCGACCCGCTTCAGGTAGACCATGCCCGACTCCTCGGCGGCGCCTGGAGCGATGCCCTGGATCAGAATCGGTGCCATGGTCACGTTCTCCAGGACCGTCTTGTGCGGATACAGGTTGAACTGCTGGAAGACCATCCCGATCGACTGGCGTACCTGGGCCACCTTGGCGCCCGGTTCGGTGATGTTGACGCCGTCGACGATGACGGAGCCGCTGGTCGGCTTCTCGAGCAGGTTCATGCAGCGGATCAGCGTTGACTTGCCGGAACCGCTGGGGCCAATCACGACCAGCTTCTCGCCGGATTTGACCGTCAGGTTGACGTCCCGGAGGACATGCAGGGGGCCAAAGTATTTGTTGACGTTGGTGAGTTGAATCACAGAGTCGCTCGTTCCCCCCTCCTGAGACAGATACCGTGTAACTATTCGGGGCTATAAGTATATTTCCCTTTTCTCACGAGATTCCACCAATGAATCAGAATTTTGTGGGTGCGCGCAAAAGGAGGGGCTGTCAAACGACGCCCCTCCTCAGGCATACTACGGCTACGGCTTACGGAATGACTCATCCCTGACACGGGCGCCGTGGTACGGCACCGGGATGTAGAGGACCGACGGGCGGCGCCCGGCGGGCTGCGGGAACAGGTCCATCAGCTCGTAGACCTCGCGGGGCAGACCCTCCCGCACCGGCAGGCCATATGCCTTCAGCTGGTCCGCAAAAATCGGGTAGTCATGGGTCCAGCGGCCCTCGCTTAATTCAGAAGCGAGGGCCTTCGCCTTGTCCGCATCCATCTTATCGCGCAGCAGAAAGGTGACGAACTGCTGGACCTGGTCGATCGCCTTGCGGGCCAGGTCCGCCATGATCAGCGTCTCGTCATCCATCTCCGCGATCGGCTTCTCCTTGGCCACACGCAAAATCGACGCGGCGGGGAACTGGCCAAGCTGGGGGTCGACCGGGCCCAGCACGGCGCCCTCGTCCATGACGATCTCATCCGCGGCGAGGGCGAGCATGGTCCCGCCGGACATGGCATAGTGCGGGACGAAGACCGTGACCCTGGCAGGGTGCCGCCGCAGGGCCGTGGCAATCTGCTCCGTCGCGAGCACGAGCCCGCCGGGCGTGTGCAGCACGAGGTCGATGGGCATGTTGTCAGGAGTGAACCGCACCGCCCGCAGGATGTGCTCCGAATCCTCAATGTTGATATAGCGGGCGACGGGGAACCCCAACAGGCTGAATGCTTCCTGCCGGTGGATCATCGTGATCACGCGGCTGCCCCGCTTCTGCTCCATGGCACGGATGCGCTGAATGCGGCGCTGGTCGATCCGGTTTCGGTTGTACCAGGGCAGCACCAGCGTGTATAGCAGAAAGACGAGCCACAGCATGTTCATGGCATTAACCATAGTGAGTCAGTCACTCCCACATTCCATTTGCTTGACGCATGCTAGCTTGTGCGAATGCAGGGAAAATATCTCCTTTGGAATAATTTGTAAAAATATGCCATGCAGAAGGGACGGATGACAGTTGCTGAACAGCCGAAGCCGTTGGGCTGCCGCTGCCGTTGCCGTGGCGCTGCATCTGGCCTGTGCCCTGGCTGGCTCCGCCGCCACCGCCCGCGAGCCCCAGCAGAGCGAGACTGCGGCTTCGTTCTGGACGCCCCGGCATCCCCTCGACCCCCTCACAGAGGGCGAAATCCGCACCGCCACAGCCATTTTCAAGGCGGCCGGCGTCGCCACCGAGCAGACCCAGTTCGTCCAGATCGACCTGAATCCGCCCCCGAAAGCGGAGGTGCTCGCTTACAAGCCGGGCGCCCGGGTACGCCGGGAGGCCGCGGCGATCATCTACGCGCCCGCTCAGCGGACGGTGGTTGAGGCGGTCGCCGACCTCAAGACCAGGCGGCTCCGCTCCAGCCGCGAGGTGAAGGACGTGCAGCCCCCCGTCCTGTCCGCGGAGTATGACGCTGTGCCTGCGCCGATTTACCAGGACCCGGCCTTCCGCGCGGCGATGGCCCGCCGGGGCATCACGGACATGGCACAGGTCTACTTGGGTGTGTGGGCTGGCGGCTACTTCGGTATTCCCGACGAAGAGGGGCACCGGGTGCTGCGGGCGGTCCCCTACCTGATCGGCGACCACGTGACCAATGCGTACGCCCGACCCATCGAGGGCCTGGTTGTCTATGTCGACCCGAGCGCCGGGCAGGTGCTCAAGGTGGTGGATACGGGGAACGTGCCCGCGTCCGGGGACAGCGGCAACCTCGACGAAAAATCGATCGGGCATATCCGCACCGTCAAACCCCTGGTGATCAACCAGCCCAAGGGCGTCAACTTCACGGTCCGGGGCCAGCAGATCCAGTGGCAGAACTGGCAGTTCCGGTGGGTGGTCCACCCGCGCACGGGTCTTCAGCTTCAGCAGGTGGGCTACAAGGACGGGCGCCGGGTCCGCTCCATCCTGTACAACGCCGCCCTCTCCGAGATGGTCGTGCCCTACGCCGACCCCGATGAGACATTCTTCTGGCGCAATGCGTTCGATGTCGGCGAGTATGGTCTGGGCCGCAACGCGCACGCCCTGGAACCCGGCAAGCAGTGTCCGGCGAACGCCGCTTTCTTTCCGGCCGTCTTTGCCGATGAGGCTGGTGAGCCGTATGTGCAGGAGCGTGCGGTCTGCGTCTTCGAGCGCGACGGCGACATGGCCTGGAGCCACTACGAGCAGGGCGGCGAGGGAGCGACCGAGACCCGCCGTGCCCAGAACCTGGTGATCCGGTTCGCGGCGGTCGTGGGCAACTACGACTACGCCATCGACTGGATTTTCCACCAGGACGGCACCCTGGAGCAGCAGACGGAAGCGACCGGCATTCTCGAGCCCAAGGGTGTGCATAGCCATACCCTTGCCGATGACAAGGACGGCCATGACACGGCCCACGGCCAGCTGGTGTCCGGAAATATCGTGGCGCCGTACCACCAGCACTTCTTCAACTACCGGCTCGACATGGATGTGGACGGCACCCCCAACTCGGTGGTGGAACTGAATGTGAACGCCTCCCCGGCCGGCCCCGCCAACCCGTACCGCAACGGCTTCACCGTGACCGAGCAGACGCTTGCCACCGAGGACGCGGCCAAGCGCAGCCTCAACATGGTGAGCCACCGGGAGTGGCAGGTGGTCAATCCGAACCGCACCGATGCGCTGGGCTACCCGGTGGGGTACAAGCTGGTGACCGCTGAGAACGGCGTACCCTACGCCGACCCGAGCGCCTGGGTCCGGCAGCGGGCTGGCTTTCTTGACCACCACCTGTTCGTGACGCCCTTTCGGGCTGATGAACTTTACGCCGCCGGCGACTACCCGAACCAGAGCAAGGGCGGCGAGGGTCTGCCGCGGTGGACGGCGGCGAACCGGGCGATCGCAAACCAGGATGTCGTCCTCTGGTACACCATGGGCCTGACCCACATCACCCGGCCCGAAGAGTGGCCGGTCATGCCGGTCCACCGGATGGGTTTCCGACTGGTCCCTGTTCATTTTTTCAACCACAACCCGGCGCTCGATTTACCCGTCAAGTAGTGGCGCGTTCAGGCCCGTTCTGACAGTGTAGACAGAGCATTCCCTCTGGCTAGCTTTCACGCTGAACACTACGCCGCATACCAACAAACCAGGCTGCCTGCCAGTCGTTGCCCGCCATGGCGCCAAACATGGCGATTCATGCTTTTACTCGGCAACCGGAACTGAGTAGACTCCCATATGTACACGCTGAATCCCGAGAGGGAGCGGGGGACCCAAACCGAACTGGGGTGAATCCGGTCTGATGGCCGGACGGGTAGCTTCGACAGCCCGAACCCGACAGCTAACCTCGCAAGCGCACGTCGAAGGAGCCGCCTGGCGCTATGCCAAAAGGACGACCCCTTGGGTCGTCCTTTTGTTGTGCCGTCAAACGGTGTCCCCGACATCACGAAGGGAGAGCGGTTCCTACCATGTCCAGCCCCTCGAATGCGCTGGCTCACCGCATCAAACGTATTCTGTTCGGACGGCCCAAGCGGACGGATCAGCAGCATGAGGAGCGACTGGGGATCTTTACAGGCCTCGCAGTCTTCTCAGCGGATGCACTGTCGTCCGTCGCCTATGCTTCCGAAGAGATCCTCCTGATTCTGGCTGTGGCGGGTGGAGCCGCGGCTGGTGTTTACTCCCTCGCCGTCGGCCTGGCGATCGTCGCCCTTGTCTTTATCGTGGCTGCCTCATACAACCAGACCATCCATGCCTATCCGAGCGGCGGCGGCTCCTACGTCGTATCGAAAGAAAATCTCGGCATGCGCGCCGGCCTGACCGCAGGTGCTGCGCTGCTTGTTGATTATGTGCTCACTGTGGCCGTTTCGACCGCGTCCGGCATCGCAGCAGTCACTTCAGCGCTGCCAGTGCTCCAGGGTCATGAAGTGGCGCTCTGTCTGCTGGCTGTCTGGATTGTCGCCTGGGTCAACCTGCGCGGCGTTAAGGAGTCGGGCGCTGTTTTCGCCGTACCGACCTACGGCTTTGTCGTGGCCATGTTTCTGATGATCGGCGTGGGCGGCTACAGGGCCCTCACCGGTCACTGGGATCCGGTGGCACCCATCGCCGCCGGCTTTGGACTTGGCGGCAGCCAGTTCAAGGCGCTCACCTCTGATGTGACCATCTTCATGCTGCTGCGGGCCTTTGCCTCTGGCTGTACCGCACTGAGCGGCATCGAAGCCGTCTCCAACGGCGTCATGGCATTCAAGCGGCCGGAGCCGGACAATGCGATCAAGACGATGAACCTGGAGCGTACGATCCTGTACGTCATGTTTATCGGCGTGACGCTGCTGGCCTATGGCTTCCGGCTGATGCCGACCGCGGGCGAGACGCTGCTGTCGCAGATCGCACACGTCACGTTCGGCACAGGCCCCCTGTACTACCTGGTGCAGGCGACAACCGCGCTGATCCTGCTGCTGGCGGCCAACACGGCCTACGCGGACTTCCCCCGCCTCACGGGCATGATCGCCCGGGACGGCTTCCTGCCCCGCAAGTTGGCCAACCTCGGCGACACTCTGGTCTTCCACTATGGCATCCTGGTGCTGGCGCTACTGGCTTCCAGCCTGATCGTCATCTTCCGCGGGGACGTCCACCTGCTGATTCCGCTCTATGCGGTGGGCGTCTTCCTCGCCTTCACCATGAGCCAGACCGGCATGGTTGTACACTGGCTGAAGATCGCGAAGAAGCCCGGCGAGTCGCTGAAGCGGCATGCCTGGTCGGTCTTCATCAACGGGCTGGGCGCCCTGCTCTCGGGCGTTGCGCTCGTAGTGATCGCGATGACCAAGTTCATACACGGCGCCTGGATCGTCTGTATCATCATCCCGCTGCTGGTCGCGTACTTCCTGCACGTCCAGGGTTACTACAAGCGCTTCACCACGCGGGTGACGAGTCTTCTGGAGCAGCCGATGCCCATCGACAGCGCGCAGAAGGTGAAGGTGGTGCTGACGATCGGTGGCCTCAGCCCGGTGATCGATCACGCCATGCGAGTGGCCCGCCGTCTCTCTGACGACATCACGGCGGTCTATGTGGCGGTCGACCCGGAACTCGGCGAGAAGTTCGAGCGCAAGTGGGACTTGAACCGGCACGGCGGCGTCCCGCTGGCGGTCCTGCCCTCACCTTACCGTGATGTGGTGCCACCGCTGCGCAAGTACCTGGATAAGCTCCAGCACGACAACCCGGACACGTTGATCAACCTGCTGGTGCCGGTGATTGTCACGAATGAGCCCTTTGACGAGTACCTCCACAATGGCGCCGCGGACATGATCCTGCGGGAACTGCGGTACTCGCAGGGCATCCTGGTCACGGAGATTCCGTTCTACGTGAACATGCATGCGTCGGCTGCGGGTGTGCTTTGTTACGAGGCGACCGAGACCGGGGATGACTAACCGTGGAATCGGTTGAGGACCAGGGCAGGGTTGCCCTGGTCTTTTTTTATTGACGCGGATTTACGGATTACGCTGATTTCCGGCACCCTGGCGTTGATTACTTGGGGGAGTGCCTCAAGGTCGGGAGTGGGGTGTTTCAATATATATTTTTAACACCCGAGTCCCGACCTTACAGAGGATCCCACAAGGAAAATCCATGCAGATCCGTTAAATCCGCGTAATCCGTGATAAAAATAGAAAAACTCCCGCCCGTACTCCCACGCCAACTACAGCATCGGCGCCGTCTGCCTGGGGTGCGCGGGAACCGGGTAAGGGTGCCTTCCGGACATTTTTACACGGATTCCACGGATTGCACTGATCTGCACGGATTTTCGTTTTGGTGGGCATCTTGAGGTCGGGAGTGGGGTGTTTCAATATATATTTTTAACACCCAAGTCCCGACCTTACAGAGGATCCCACAAGGAAAATCCATGCAGATCCGTTAAATCCGTG
>JAQBPS010000313.1 GCA_028287415.1 Bacillota bacterium
ACCTTTGTCGGCAGCGTCAGCCCGGGGTATTTTTTCTCAAGCCGGCTGATCAGCTCGCCGCAGAACTCCTTGTTCTGCTGCCAATGGGGCTGCTGGTTCGACCCGATGATGCAGCGGATCTGCGCGACTCGCTTCCCGCTGATGACGGCGGTGGTGTCGACGCCCCAGGTGCCGTCGCGATGCAGATCCATAAGGATCTGCACGGAGGGATGCTCCTTGAGAATCTGCGTCGCCGTTTCCCGGGAAGCCTTGTACGCGTAATCGTAGCCGAGACTCTGGTGCGTGGCGTCTGCGTAGACGGTGGCCACGCCCAGCTCCTTCAGCCGCTGCGCAACCGTCTTCCCGATCTCCATGACCGTCTTCTTCTTGTGATTTTCGGACTCGATCTTCTGGAGGTCGGCCCCGCTCTTCGGCACCGCCATCGCAGGAAACTCGGAGATGTAGGATTCCCAGTCATGCGTGTGATAAATGCCGACCAGCGGGCGCCCCCCATTGATGAGGGCCGGTGGCGCTGCGGGCGTGGCGGGCGGCTTCTCAGGGGTGCCCGGGGACTGCCCGTCCGGTGGGACGGTACTGACCGGCGGCGGGACCTTGCCCGGCTCGCCGGCTGTGGGCGGGGGCAGGGCCGCCGGGGCCGGCTCCGTCGCGACCTTCGGCTGCTGGGGGCCGAGGAACGGGAGGATTGTCTGGAAGAATGTCCGGGGCTGATCCTCAGCCCTGCCGGTGAGGTACGGGACGAGCTTGCGATGCTGAAGCTCCGCTGCTGAGCCGTCGGTCACGCTGAGCAGCGGCAGCCCCATGCGCAGCATCAGCCTGGCGGTCGGCTGGCTGGGGCGGAACAGTTGGAGCCAGAGCGGTGCTTCCGGCGGTTCGCGCTCCGGTTCCAGAACACTGGCGTTCTGCTGGCGGCCCTGCCCCCCACCGAAGACCGCGACCGCCTGGCCGCTGCCCGGGGTGCGGTTCACCAGCAAGCCGACGGTAAAGCCCACGGCGACCACGTAGGCCACCAGGAGCGGTTTGGCTGCCCAGATCCGCTTCGTCGCGATCACCCCATCCGCGTGTAGCTCGTACACCGATACTACGCGGGGGCACACCACGTTATGACAAGCAGTCTGGCGGCAAAAAACCCCGACCGTGACGGTCGGGGTTTTGGCTTACTTCACATCGATAATTTCGTACTTGATATGGCCGTCCGGAGCCTCCACCTCTACAACGGTGCCCTTCTGCTTGCCGAGGATCGCCTTGCCGACGGGGGACTCGTTGGAGATGCGATGGTGCATGGGATCGGCCTCAACCGAGCCGACGAGCGTATACTCCAGCAGATCGCCGTATTCCAGATCCTTTAGCGTGACCGTAGAACCGAGGCGGACCTCGCCGCCGGTGGGGACGCCCTCCTCGATCAAGCGGGCGTTGCGCAGCGTGTTCTCCAGCTGGATGATCCGCCCCTCGACAAAGGCCTGCTCGTTACGCGCATCGTCATACTCGGAGTTCTCCGAGAGATCGCCCAGCGACCGGGCGTCCTTAAGCCGCTCTGCGACTTCCTTGCGCTTGACGTTGCGGAGGTGGTCCAGCTCCTCCTGGAGCTTTGTCAGCCCTTCGTGCGAGAGGACAACCGTCTTCGTCTCTTCCATGCTTCATTTCTCCCTTTAAGCTTTAAGCGGATAAGGCAAACCCCGAGGCTTGGGTTCGGGGTGTGGTAGTTTCCTGGTTTTCACTAGGATACCCCCCATGACCAATGCCATGACCCTTCGCCAATCGCGGTATTTTTGCTAAAAAAGAAGAACCCCGCAGGAGAAAAATGCCTGCTGGTTTTCGCACTCATTTTACAGGCTGACAAGCGGAGAATCAAGAGGCCCGCGAGAAAATTCGTGGCCAAACCATTAGGGCCGCAAAAATGCGTGCAGAGCCTGGAGCACTAGCACTCCAGGCTCTGCACATGTATGGCAACGGTGCGGCTAACCAAAAGCATCCTAACGAAATCTTTACGACAAAAGGTTTTGGAGGATCACCTGTTTCAGCATCTCCAGCTGCCCGATGACGCGCGCGGGGTCCCGGATTACCTCATCGGTCGCCCCTACGAAGCTGTAGTTGCCATCGGGATCTCTTACGACCATCAGCAGTTCGGTGAGCTGCTCCGTGCGTTCCAGTTCCAGCGCATAGTCGAGCACCTGCACCCGGGAGGCCTTGGCGCGGTCAAGGAAGACCACTTTGTCCGAGCGCATCTGTCACGCCCTCCCTCCCGCTTTGGGTATGTTATGGTATGCCGGCGGAAGGGGTCGGGTGCCGCTTACCGATTAAAACTCGGCGGCGCGCACGTTTTCGGGGTCGATGCGGCTCAGCGCATCCAGCTCAGCCGGGGTCGGGGCTGGCGTCACCAGGGTGTCCGCATCGACCGCGACCGGGAAGCCTGTCGCCTTCACCACCTGCTCCGGCGTCACGCCGGGGTGGATGCTGTGCACGTACAGGTTGCCGACGCCGTCGCGCCCGAACAGGCAGAGCGGGGTGATCACCCACGCCACATTGCCGCTCGCTGTGACAAAGTCCAGCTGCTCCACAAAGGTGCGGGGGTCATGGCGCGTGCGCCACAGGATCGTCCGCCGGGCGGTCGGCAGCAGCAGGGCGCTGCCAGCCCCGCCGGGCAGGCGGACTTTCGGCTGCTCGTAAGGGCCGATTGCACTCATGTTGATCCGGCCCCGGCCATCGATCTGAACGCCGCTCAGGAAGGCGGTGTCCAGGCGGCCGCGGGCGCTCAGGTCGAAGATCTCCGACAGCGGGAAAATCCCTGTACTCCCCTTGAGCAGCGCCGAGTCCACGGTAGACGTGGGCAGCCGATCAAGGACGGGGTTGATGCTGCCCGGGATGCTGAGGAAGGTCAGGTTGGGGGCATGGGTCGCCTTGGCAAGCAGGGTGCTCACCATGACGAGCGGCGATGCGAGGCCGAAGAAGGCGATCTCGCCGTCGCGCAGGAGGCGGGAGATGGCGCAGGCCATGATATCCGGCGTTGTGAAGCTCACTGTCCGACCACCTCCGCAACGAAGGCCCGGTAGGCATCGTCGGGCCCGGCGGCCGCAGCCAGGTAGCGGCGGAAGAAGGCCTCATCATAGCCATACTCGCCCTCGCAGCTGTGCGGCCAGGCGCCCTTCGGCACCTCCACCACCGCATCCACCAGGAAACCGGGCAGATCGGTGCGCTCCGGGTGCGCAGCCGTCTGGGCGACGGGGATCAGGCGCTCACACGTGACCAGCACGTGGGCGGCGGCCTTCGCCTTGAGAATGTCGTCGTACTTGGCGCCGTAGATCTGCACGTTGCCGGCTTCATCTGCCTCATGGGCGTGCAGAATCGTCCAGTCGGGCTTGATCGCCGCAATGGCGGCCCAGGACTCGCCCGTGTACGGATCGGTCACGGTCTGGAAGTGCCGCATGAGGTCAGAGCCGGTCAGCCCCGCCATCGGCATGAAAGAAACCCCCTGGATTGCGGCCCGCAATCCTGCGTGAACGCTCGCTCAGGTGTGCTCCTGGATGGCTGTCTGGCCGCTCTCCACCGCCTTGCGGAACCGGGGCGCCAGCCCCAGGGTCTCAAAGCCGACGTAAGCGACGAGTGCGTTACGCAGGCACCCGGCGCCGGCCAGCAGGTCCACGTCATATGTGCCGGCCGTCTTCACCAGCGTCAGATCGCGCCGCCCCTGGCGGACCAGTTCATGCAGCGCCGCAGCTGGCGCCCGGTGAAATGTGTTGCCGCCGACGGCCACGGTCGCGCCATCGGTAATCAGCCCCACTGCCCCGGTCAGGGTCATCACCTTGGTCATATGTGTGGCGCCTCCGCTTAAAAGTTAGGGTCGCGGCCCGTCAGCTTCGCCTTGATGCGCAGCTCGAGCATGTCGACGGCCTCGGCATAGAACGTCAGCGGTTTCTGGTCGGGCAGGTTCACGGTTGCCTGCCAGCCGCCGAAAAATGTGCCCACCAGCACGTTGTATCCCTTTCCCAGCAGCTTCCGCTCGTACGGATTCTCACCAGGCTCAACCTGCGCGTCCAGGCGGCGGGCGAGCTCCTCTGCAACCTCGTGAAGGGTCAAGGCCACTCCTCCATTTCAGCCCCGAGTATTTGTTACAGAATACCACATTTTAGCCGTCATGCGGCGCCCGGAGCGGTTTGCATAACACGGCGACGGTGGGCGAACGCTATGGGTGCATCACCCCTGCAAGGAGGGCTCCCATGGCCGGCAATGACTTGATGCAACCGAATATCGGGAGGACGGACAGGTATATCCGCCTGGCGCTCGGCAGCTGGTTCCTCGCGAGCGGGACCGCCCGCATGGCCAGGGACCCGGACATGCTGGCGTGCGGCATGGGGCTGCTGGGCAGCATGATGCTGGCGGAGGGCATTCTCGGCGTCTGTGTGGCGTACCACATGGCCGGGATCAACACCCGGGATGATAGCGGCATCGACGTGATCAACAGCGAGGGCGAGGGCATTTAGGCTGCATAAAAGTGGGAAGGGGGCTGACAGCTCCCCTTTACCCACAGCTTTGCCATCATGCTGGCTTCAGTGAATTGCAAGCGCCAGCCGACCACGCCGCCCCGGCGGTCGCCCACCGCCGGCCCCTTCCGCGCCGCCGCCTGGTCCGCAATGTCAAACCCCACTGCCACAGGCGGCGATAAATCGAGAACGGGTCGTCCTTTTGCCACCTAGCTATCCTGGGTGGTGGCAA
>JAQBPS010000321.1 GCA_028287415.1 Bacillota bacterium
GGCCTTCAAGAAGATCGCTGAGTTCGTGCACAAGCACGGTGCGGCGTTCGGCATCCAGATTGCCCATGCCGGGCGCAAGGCCTGGAGCGGTGACAAGGCATACGGGCCGACGAAGCCCGTGGGCCCCAGTGCCGTCGCCTATGCCGACGACTGGTGCACCCCGGAAGAACTGGACCTGGCCGGCATCGAGCGGATTGTCGACGGCTTCCGTGCGACTGCCGCACGGGCGCGGGAGATCGGCTGCGACATGGTGGAGCTGCATGCCGCCCATGGCTACCTGCTGCACGAGTTCCTGTCGCCGATCTCGAACAAGCGCACCGACGAGTACGGCGGCTCGCTCGAGAACCGGGCGCGGCTGCTCAAGCGGGTCTACGAGGCGGTCAAGGAAGTCTTCCCGGCTGACCGGCCGGTCTGGGTCCGGCTCAGCGCAACTGACTGGGTTGAGGGCCAGGGCTGGGATATCGATCAGTCCGTCGCACTGTCGAAGATGATGAAGGAGTGGGGCGTCGACCTGGTTGACTGCTCGTCCGGCGGCAACTCGCCCGAGCAGAAGATCAACCCGCTCGGCCCGAACTACCAGGTGCCGTTCGCTGAGCGGATTCGCAAGGAGGCGGGCATCCCCACGGGTGCGGTCGGCCTGATCACCGAGGCCGAGCAGGCGGACGAGATCGTTCGCAGCGGCAAGGCTGACGTCGTCCTGCTGGCGCGGGAGCTGCTGCGCAACCCGTACTTCGCCCTTGAGGCCGCACACAAGCTGGGCCATGAGGTGAAGTGGCCCTTGCAGTACGAGCGCGGCCAGTTCCGTTCCGCTCCCGGTTCGACTCGCAAGTAGCGGGCACGACCCGAACAGCCCCCGTACGACGCGATCGTCGTCACGGGGGCTTTTTTCAAGAATGGGGGCAGCGCACATGGCCATCCAGATCCGTGCCGTCACTGACCCGCATGATCCGGCGATCGCGGCGTTCGGCGAGCTTCAGGACCGGACCTTCCCGGAGCCGGACATGCTGATTCCGCCGGCCTATTTTCCCCGGATGCTCGCCACGCAGACCCCCGAGCGCCGCAACCTGATGCTGGTGGCTACGCTGTGCGGCACGGTGGTGGGCGGTGCACTCTTCCACTACCTGGCGGAGCCGAACACCGGCTTCTCCAGCTTCATGGCGGTTGCACCCGAGGTGCGGGGGCAGGGGGTCGCCCGCGCCATCCACGCGGCGCGCTTTGCGCTGCTTGACGAGGCGGCGGGCGAGGCGGCGCCCGTGGCGGGCATCTTCATCGATGTGGTGGCGCCGGAAAGGCTGACGCCGAGGGAAGTTGCGCGAGAGCGGTCGGTGGGGGCCGACCCCTGGGCCCGGCGCCGCATCTTTCAGCGGCTGGGCTTCCGCCGGGTCGATGTAGCCTACTACCAGCCGCCCGAGGGCTCAGGTGGCGAGGCAATCACGAACATGGACCTGCTGTACGCGCCGCACACCCCGGCGGAGACTGTGCCGGCGGAACTGGTGGTGGGCACGATGCGGGTCTACTGGACCCCCTGGCTCGGACGGGCGACGGCTGAACGGCACGCTGAAGAACTCCGGCGCCGCTGCGGGGGCGAGTTCGTCGCCCTCAAGCCTGCCGAGTAGGACAAACAGGCGGGGCAGCATATATGCTGCCCCGCCTGTTTGTCCTACGCTCCGAGCCAGCGGCAAGCGGTGAGCCAGACACTAACCCTGGGCGCCGGCCAGGAGCTGAGTCAGTGCCCGGTTCAGCTGCTCAGAGCAGGCATAGCACTCCCAGTTCTGCATGTCGATCAGGCGCCGCTGATCCTGGTAATAGCGGAACGTGCGCAAACCGCTCGGCGCGAAGCCGAGGCCGACCAGGGCGCCGCCCTCCGCAGGGGGCGTCTTTGACCGTCCCAGCGCGACCGCATCCCCGAGTACGTCCAGCAAGGCGGTCACCGCCTCCGGTTCGGTGAGCGTGCAGCGGATGCGGCTGGACTGGACCGGCGCCGGTTCCGCCCATACTGTTGCAACGGTGTTCCAGTTGGGCGTGAACGAGTCACGCAGGCGCGCCGCATCGGGACCCGGCGCGGTGAGGCCGGCCAGGGTCAATCGCGTCAGCGCAGCCTGCCGGCCTTGATTGTTACGGAGGTGTCGCATCCATTTCTGCGGTGGGGCCTGCGTATGAGCGCTCATTGTGGCATCTCCTCCAATGATCTTGGACGGCTGAGACGTATGTTGTGGTTCGCCCTTTTCGTAGTTATAAATGTTTCTTTAGAGAAAGTTTGGATTCGGGGGTGTCCTGCGAACCGTGATTGCATAAGATGGAGCGACGTTCGCCCGCAACAAGGACGTCAGGAGAGGAGATGGCCATGAACCAGTTCCCAAGCGGACTGCCGGGCGGTCTTCCCACCAGCAGGATGGGGCCGGGCCCCGTCCCCGGAATGGGCTTCATGCCGGGATCGGCGCCGGCATCGGGCGGTGGCAGCGGCCCGGGCTTCATGTTCCCGGGCGGCACGGCCGATAACCCCATGGCTATGGGCATGCCGGGTCCACCGATGGTGCCAGTGCCGATTAACTCGGTGCGGATGGGGACCGCCCAGAGCATGGATATGATGCGCCAGAACATCGCGCCGATCACGGTCGTTGCCGATGTGGATGTCAGCAACCTGAAGGCGCTGCACGACTGGATCAAACCCAGCTTCGAGGCGCAGATGGGCATAGCGCTCACCTATACCCCCTTCTTCGCCCGGGCGACCGCGGTGGCGCTCCAGGCGGTGCCGATCATGAACTCCATTTTCAGCCCGCAGGGGCATATGGTTTCCCGGACGGTTAACCTTGGCATCGCTACACAGGTGCCTGGCGGCGTCATGATCCCGACGATCGTGGGTGCAGAGCACAAGACGATTCCCGACCTGGCCCGGGAGATTGCGACCATCGGGCAGCGGGCCCGTGCCGGGCAACTAACCCCCCTGGATTCGATTGTCGCCTCCTTCGTGATGACGAACACGGGCAAATTCGGCGAGACGATGTTCGGCACCCCGACCATCAAGCCGCCGAATGTAGGTATTCTCGCCTTTGAGGCCATCAAGAAGCGGGCGGTGGCACTGGAGAACGACGAGATTGTCGCCCGGCCCGTGATGCACCTGGCGCTGACAGCGGACCACCGCGCCGTGGATGGGGCCGAGATGGCGGCCTTCATTGGCAAGGTCAAGCAGGTGCTGGAGAACCTCGCATTCTGAGCCCCGGAAGCGGCACCCTGCTCGCGGCACAAAGGCACGCCCCGCACGCTGATCTCCAGTGTGCGGGGCGTTTCCGCTGGCTCCCCTTGCCGCTTTGGCGTCAGAAGTTGTTCTTCTTCTCCAGGGAGTCCCAGAGCTGCTGTACGTTTGTGTCCTGAAAGCCGCCGTATTCGTCCCGTTGTACTAGCTCGTAGACCATGCCCGAGGCGGTGTCCCGGTGCGTAAATGCCTGCTTGAGGTTGGCCCCGACGATAATTGGCGTGTCAAATTCGACACCCTCCCGCTGCAAGTCGGCAACCACGGCGTCGATATCGTCGACCAGGATGGCCACGTGCTGAACCCCCGGGCCAAACGCTTGAATAAATCGATTCACCGATGACTCAGGGGTGGTCCCCATGCACAGCACAATGGTGCTGCCACCGGCGCGCACGACCCGGGAGCGCATGTTGCTTTGCGTGCCCTGTGTGACTTTTTCCGCCTCGACCGTAAAGCCGAGGGTGTTGCCGTACCAGTCCGCAGCCTTGTCCAGATCAGGCACTGCGAGGGCCACGTGATCAATGCACTTCGCGTGCTTGGCGATGGCCCGAGAAACTTCCATGCGCGGTCGCCTCCCATCGGGGGTCTCAGTACCACCTTATGTCCCGTTTGTGGGGGGAGTGACCGCTAGGGGGACCTTTGCCGAAGCGGCAACATAATCTGATGCCGATGTACCGTTAAAGGAGGCTTTGTCATGTGGCAG
>JAQBPS010000328.1 GCA_028287415.1 Bacillota bacterium
TCGATCAGCATGGCTAAGGAACGGCTGGACAAGGCCCTTGGCCACATGGGCGTGGGCTCCCGCAAGGAGATCCGGGAGATGGTCCGCCGGGGTCGCATCACGGTTGACGGGCAGCTCGCCACCGACCCGGGCCAGCCGGTGGAGCCGGGCGCCCAGGCGGTTGTCGTCGACGGTATCGCGATCGCCTTCCAGCGGCACTTCTACGTGCTGCTGCACAAGCCCGGCGGGCTGATCACCGCCACGGAGGATTCCAAGAAGTCGACCGTCATGGATGCGCTGCCCGCCGAGCTGCGCCACCGGGACCTCTTCCCGGTGGGGCGCCTCGACCGGGACACGGAAGGGCTCCTGTTCCTGACGACGGACGGCAACCTGGCTCATCGGCTGCTGTCGCCGAAATGGCACGTCGACAAGCGCTATTTCGCCCGGGTCGACCTGCCGCTCACGCCCAAGGATATCCCCGCCTTTGCAAAGGGCGTGCGCCTGGAGGACGGTTATCAGTGCATGCCCGCCAAACTGGAGATTGTCGCGCCGCTGGAGGCGATCTGCACGATCCAGGAGGGCAAGTATCATCAGGTGAAGCGGATGTTCGAGGCGCGTGGCAAGACCGTCACTTACCTGAAGCGGCTGACGATGGGGCCCCTGCTACTTGGCGACCTGCCCCTGGGCGAGGCTCGCCCCCTGACGGAGTCCGAGATTGCAGCGCTGTACGCATCCGCTGATCTTGCCCGCCCGTGACCGGTATGGTAAACTAACAAAGTCGTCTGGAACCGTCATCTCGGTCCACCGCTTTCTCCGGCGGTTCACTGGGTTGGCGGCGCTTTTCGAATCCCTATGCGGTGGGGGTATTGCCCCCGCACGCTCACAAGGAGGTTTTCTTCATGCCCCTGTCCACCGACAAAAAGCTGTCTGTGATCGAGCAGTTCAAGACCCACGAGGGCGACACCGGTTCGCCCGAGGTTCAGATTGCCCTGCTCACCACCCGTATCAATGAGCTGACCGAGCACCTCAAGGTCCATAAGAAGGATCACCATTCCCGCCGTGGTCTGCTGATGATGATCGGCCAGCGCCGTTCGTTGATGCGGTACCTGTCCGGCGTCTCCCTTGATCGTTACCATGCGGTCATCGGTGCCCTCGGCATTCGCGAAATTAAGTTCTAATGAAACGGACCGGGCGTTATGCCCGGTCCTTTTTTGGGCCGGTTTTTGAGCAGAAGCTCCTTGACGGCCGCGACGTCATGGGGATGACGATGCATACCAAAGGCGGGGAAGGGTGTGGGGAGCCGAAGGAAAAGCCGCATCGTTTCCGTCAAGCGGGTACTACCTGACACGGAAACGGTGGGGGTTTGACGAGGCGACGGGGGGGCGGCGCTCTGCCGACTGCGCAGCAAACACCCCGGTTGCTAAACTCGCAGTGCCATGGCGTTTGCAGCTTGCCCTTCCCACTTAGAAAGAAAAGGAGCGTGGCACTTGTGGCAGCGTTCAAGCGGGTGTTGGTGAAGCTGAGCGGCCAGGCGCTGGCGGGAACACACGGATCCGGGTTCGATCAGGGTGCGCTGGCGCACATCGTCGATGAAGTGCTGGCGATTCAGGCGCTCGGCGTTCAGGTGGCGATCATGGTCGGCGGCGGGAACATCTTCAGGGGGAAGCTCGCTGAGGCGTGGTCGATCGAGCGGGCCGAAGCGGACAACATCGGCATGATGGCGACGGTCATCAACAGCCTGATGCTGCGGGGCGCGCTGTCGGCCAAGGGCGCCGGCGATGTGCGGGTGATGACCGCCATGCCGATCACATCGATCGCCGAGCCGTACATAAGGCTGCGGGCCGTCGAGCACCTGGAGAAGGGGCGCCTGGTGATCTTTGCGGGCGGCACCGGCCAGCCCTACGTGACTACGGACTACCCGGCCGTGCAGCGGGCGCTGGAGACCCGGTGCAACGTGGTACTCGCCGCCAAGCACGGCGTGGACGGCACTTACAGCGCCGACCCCAAGCTCGACCCCGCCGCCCGCCGCTTCACGAGCATTAATTTTGATGAGGTGCTGCGCCGCGGCCTGCAAGTGATGGAGCAGTCCGCCTTCCTGCTGGCGCGGGACCACGGCCTGCCGCTCCATGTCTTTGACTTCGCGGAGGCTGGCTGTATGGCCCGGATTTGCCAGGGTGAGGCGGTGGGGACGCTGGTCGCCCCCGACGTGCCGCTGGCCTACGCTTAAAATTTTCGGGTCCCCTTCGAACGAAACGGTGTCCGGGGTCGGTCTATTGCGTAGAGGTGAATCCCGGTGTCATCAGGTGACAGCGTCCGGCGGGAGACGTTCGCAGCGCTCTTCTCGCAAATGTCGCCCCGGCTGTTTCGCACCGCGCTGGGCATTCTCGGGAACCAGCACGATGCCGCCGACGCCTTGCAGGAAGCGGGACTCAAGGCATACCGGTACTTTGACACGCTCGAGTCGCCGGAGGCGGGGGCGGCCTGGCTGACCCGCATCGTGATCAACGCCTGTTACGACCAGGGAAAGCGGCGCTCCCGTGCCATTCCGACGGGTCTGGAGCCGGTGGCCGAGTCGGTGGCGGCGGCGCCGGGGCCGGAGGTGGACCTGACATTGGTGCAGGCGCTTCAGGGGCTGCCGGCGGAGCAGCGGACGACCGTGGTGCTGCGGTTCTTTCAGGACCTGGCGCTGCCGCAGATCGCTCAGGTGATGCATGTGCCTGTCGGCACGGTCAAGTCCCGGCTGCATACGGCCCTGGAGAAGCTTCGGGTAGAGTTGCACGAGCGGGAACAGGAGGGGGTACGATGAAGCCACACCTCGTCGGCAGCGCCTGCCACCGCGTGCAGCAAACGCTGGACGAGGCGCTGGGGGAGGGGGTGCTCAGCCTGCCCCCGGAGCTGCGGAGCCACGCAGCTCGGTGCGCCCGGTGCGGGCCCGAGGTCGCTGACACGGAGGCGCTGCTCGCCCGGCTGCGGGACGCGGCTGCGGTGATCCCGATGGGGCAGGTGCCGCGGGTCGTGGATCAGGTGATGGCGCGGGCTTTGGGTGGGGTGGGGGCCGAGGCTCAGTCTCTGACCCAGGGCGCACCCCGGGCACCGGGACGGCCGCCCGACCTGCGCTGGCTGCTCGGCCAAGTAGCCGTTGTGGCCGCCGTCATGGTCATTGCCGTAGGCGGCACCAGCTACACGGTGCTCAAACTGCACCAGGTCCTGCGCGGCCCCTCGCCGTCGCAGGTAGCCGAGCGGCTGGCCGCCCCGTTCCGGGAAATGGTCTCCGCGGTATTTCGCAGTGCCAGGTAGCGCAGCAAGCCATCAGGTGCGAGCTCCAGCCGATACCGATCACTGCCCCCGAACGTCAGTGTTTTTCCACCCCCTGTGGGGTATCGGTGGAAAAACACTGACGTTCGCTTGTGATTGCAAACTAAAGGGCCCGCCTTCCGGTAGCGCAGGGCGCTCGGGTGGGGGTGTAAGGAGCATCAGAGCGGGTACTTCAAGATTCGCAGGTAGGAATGAGCACCGCAGTGCCAGCACTACCCCACA
>JAQBPS010000033.1 GCA_028287415.1 Bacillota bacterium
TCCTATATCTAACGCTTTCTAAAATCCCGTTGAAAATATATATCATTCCGCCGCATAGGGATCCGTTGCGGGGCGATCGGTACTGATCGTCCACTCAGTTGTGAGTGGCCGTGCTGCCTGGTGCGCCGGTGCAACCAGGCCGGAGCGCCGCGGACCGCCGACTCAGCCTGCACCCGCTGCCCTTAGAGCCACGGTGTTTCTAGCGCTTGGGGCGCCGGACGCCGAACCGGGCCGCCGGCAGTGCCGCATGCCTCGCCGGGCAGTGCCGCCCAGGCGGGATCGCCGGCCCGGGAGGGCATGGCGAGCACCCCATCCGGAGCCGCATTGCCCCTCAGTCCCCCATGACCGGGGCCACAAACAAGTAGGACTTTAGTCCTATATCCTGTGCAGCCATGCACCAATGACCCTCATAAATTTCAGCGGATCGCATGCCAGACGATTGTGGGCGCACTGGCGATGACTGACTGTAAACTCGTAATTGATGATTAATACCATTTAAATGCATGCTATGAAAGATAGGCGAACGCCGTGTTCACACTTTGTTGAAGATTGGACCCCGCATTTGTAACATCGCCAGCGTATCTTCTATGTATGGGCCCCTGCGCCCCGACCGACATTATCCAGCCGAAGCGAGGGAAACGCATGCGCCTCTCCCGCCTGACTGCTTTCCTGCTAACAGTGCCCCTGTTGGCGGGATGCGCTTCCCTCCCCGCCGGCTATGCATCGTCGGCGCCCGCACCGGCTGCTGCGCAGCCGCCTGTGGCGCCGGCGCCTACCCCCGCGCCGGCCCCGGCCCCTACCCCCACGCCGACGCCCACCACGGCACCGATTACCGACCAGAGCCTCCAGAACCTCAAGGCGCAACTGGAGGCCTACCTGGCGGACCAGCAGGGCACCTACGGCGTCTACGTGATCGACATCGCCTCCGGCAAGGGCGTCGGCGTCAACAGCGATATGGCCTTCCCCGCGGCCAGCACGTTCAAGTTGCCCATGGCCATGTACGTGCTCGACCAGGCTGAAACAGGGCATCTCAGCCTCGATGACCAAATCACCTACACCGCCGAGGCTGATTACGAAGATGGCACCGGCGTTCTCCAGGACTCGATTCAGGAGGGCGAGGGCGTCCCGATCCGGCGGCTGATTGAACTGGCGATCACCGAGAGCGACAACATCGCCACCAATATGATCCTGCGGCGCATCGGACGGGACAACGTTTTCGCCTTCATGACAAAGCTGGGCGGCAAGGTGACCACCTACGCGGACACCGCCGGCACGACGCCGCGCGACATGGCCAACTACATGCGCCTGGCCCGGACCAACAAGGTCGTCACCGATCCCACACTGCGTAAGTTCCTTCTGGACCTGCTCAGCCACACCGCCTTCACTGACCGTGCCGCCGCCGGCGTGCCCGACGGGGTGAAGGTCGCCCACAAGATCGGTACACTGCCCGGCGTCATCAACGATGTCGCCCTCGTCTACGCCCCCAAACGGACGTTCGTCGTCGCCGCTTTCAGCATTGATGTTGATGATGCGGTCGCCCCCGATGTGATCGCTGCGGTCACCCGGCAGGTCTACGACGTGGAGCGCAGTCTGGCGGCGGCCCAGTAGACAAGGCGCGGAATTCCCGGTAAGATAAGGGACGTCAAGCAGCATAACAAACGAAATTAGCCGCGCCATGCAGCGCGGCATTTCGTTGCGATAAAAGGGAGTGTACACGTTGGCGAACCGCCCGACGACGAGCATCCCCGGCGCCCAGGTCGCCGGGCAGGAGATCCAGGTCGGTTTTATTTCACTGGGTTGTTCCAAGAACCTGGTGGACAGCGAGTCGATGATCGGCCTGCTCGCAAACACCGGCTACAAGATCACGGCCAACAAGGAAGAAGCCGACATCCTGGTCGTCAATACCTGCGGGTTTATCGAAGCGGCCAAGCAGGAGAGCATCAATGCGATTCTCGAGGCCGGGCAGGAGAAGGTGACCGGCAAGTGCAAGGCGCTCGTCGTCGCCGGCTGCATGGTGCCCCGCTACGGTGCGGAGCTGCTCCAGGAGATCCCCGAGATTGACGCCGTGGTCGGCACCGCCGACTACCCGCGCATCGGCGAGGTCCTCTCCGGCATTCTCGCCGGCCAGCGTGTCTCGCAGATCAGCGACCCGGACGCGATCACCGACTGGAACTTCGACCGCGTGCTTGCAACGCCGGGCTACACCGCGTACCTCAAGATCGCTGAGGGCTGCGACTGCGCATGCAGCTTCTGCTCGATTCCGATCATGCGCGGCGGGCACCGGAGCCGGCCGATGGAGTCGATCCTCGACGAGGCGCAGCGGCTTGCCGGCATGGGTGTGCGGGAGCTGATCATCATCTCACAGGACACCACCTTCTACGGCAAGGATCTGTACGGCAAGCTCCGGTTCGCGGACCTGCTGCGGGAGCTCGCCAAGGTGGAGGGCATCCGCTGGATCCGCGTGCATTACAGCTACCCCTCCCGCATCACCGAGGACCTGATCAATGTGCTGGCGGATGAGCCAAAGGTGCTGCCCTACCTGGACATGCCCCTCCAGCACGGATCGAACAAAGTGCTGCGCGTGATGAACCGGCCTGCCAACGCCGGCGGTTACCTCAAGTTGATCAAGAAGCTGCGGGCGCGCATTCCGCAGATCTGCCTGCGCTCCACCTTTATCGCCGGCCATCCCGGCGAGACGGAGGAGGATTTCCAGATGCTGCTGGACTTCCTCACCGAGTGCGAGTTCGACCACGTGGGCGTCTTCGCATACTCGACCGAGGAGGACACCCCGTCCGGCCAGATGGAGCAGTTGCCGGAAGCGGTGCGTGAGCAGCGCCGGGATGCGGCCATGGCGCTCCAGTCCGGCATCGCCCGCAAGCGGGGCGAGCTCCAGGTCGGCCGCACCCTCGAGGTGCTGGTCGAGGGCCGCTCCCCGAAGGGGCAGGGCTGGTACGTGGGCCGGTGCTACCGGCAGAGCCCGGGCATCGACGGGATCGTGCTCTTCCAGGGCGCCCCGGGCGCCGACTACAAGCCGGGCGACATGCTCGACGTGGAAATCACCGGCGTGGTCGGCTACGACCTGAAGGGCAAGGCGACCGGCGCGGTGGATGACCCGTGGGACGACATGCTGCTTCCGATGATACCGGTCATGCGGCACCAGTAGCATAGTGCAGAAGTTAGCCCAGGGAGCGTGAGCTCTCTGGGCTTTTCCGATCCTTTTATGGCCGCGGAGTGCGCGGACATCTGCGAAAGCAGCGGCCTCCGCGGCCATATAAAAAATTTATCAGCAGTCTAAGGGGCCGGGGG
>JAQBPS010000037.1 GCA_028287415.1 Bacillota bacterium
CCGCCCTGCATAAGCAGGAGGCGGAGCCTGTAGTGGCGGCGGCGGACGTGGTCACAGGGCTGGACGATGCGCTGGCTGACCCGCAGGCCGTGGCCCGGGCGTTCGTGTTGGCCGAGGTGCTCGGCAAACCGCGGGCGCTGCGGCATCGGGGCCGGTAACTCAAGAGCCTCACCCAGATCTTGGGCGAGGCTCTTTTGCTATGTGCACGTGGCGGTGCTGTCATTATGCGGCTGATATCTCTGTAAAGAGGCACTGAACAAAGTTTTCATCGGCGGCAGGATTTGCGGGTGATCCTGTGCGAAACTCTACGGTGAACGGATTATTCACATGGTATATGAACTCATACCAGGGAGGGCTTCCCCATGGACCGCGATGCCATTCGTGCCTTGGCTGCGCAGATTGCTCCGGAAGTGACCACGTGGCGCCGGCACCTGCATCAGAACCCCGAGTTGAGCTTTGAGGAGCAGGAGACCGCTGCGTTTGTCACCGAGCGGCTCACGGAGATGGGCTATACGCCCCGTACTGGCGTTGGCGGCGGCTACGGCGTGGTGGCGGTGCTCGAGGGCGGCAAGCCCGGGCCGACGATCGCACTGCGCGCCGACATGGACGCCCTGCCGATCCATGAGGAGACCGGGCTGGCGTTCGCATCCACCCGCCCGGGCGTCATGCATGCCTGCGGCCATGATGCCCATACTTCGGTCCTGCTGGGAACGGCCAGGGCGCTCAAGCAGATCCAGGCGCAGGTGCCGGGGAAGATCGTGCTGCTCTTCCAGCCCGCCGAGGAGAAGCCGCCGGGCGGCGCCAAGGCAATGGTGGCGGCCGGTGTGCTGGAGGGCGTCGACGCCGTCTTCGGCATTCACGTATCCAACCCGGTCGACACGGGCAAGCTCGGCTTCCGGGCCGGCCCCGTCAACGCGAACTCGGACCGGTTCCAGGTGACCCTCCACGGCCGGGGCGGCCATGCTGCCGGCCCGCACAACACCGTTGACCCGATCGTCATGCTCGGCGCCACCATCAGCAGCCTCCAGTCGATCGTCAGCCGGTCGGTCAACCCGATGGAGAACGGGGTCGTCACCATCGGCTGGGTGCGGGGCGGCGATGCCGACAACGTGATCCCCGAGCGGGTGGAGTTCGGCGGCACGGTCCGGACGTTTGATCCGAAGGTGCAGGAGCTGATTCACGCCCGCATCAAGGCTGTCGCGGAGGGTGTCGCCGCTGCGCACGGCGGCCGGGCCGAGGTGGTCAGCACCTACGGCTACCCGGTGCTGAACAACGACGCCCGCATCACCGATGTGGCCCGCAAGGTGGCGACAGAGATCTTCGGAGTGGATAACATCGTAGAGCCGCCGGCCGGCATGGGCGGTGAGGACTTCGCTTACTATGCGCAGGTCCGCCCGGCCTGCTTCGCACGGCTGGGCACGGGCACTCCGACGACCATGAACATACCTGCGCACAATCCCAGGTTTGTCATCAGCGAGGATTCCTTCGCCATGGGTGTGGCCTACTATGTCGGCCTGGCGCTGCATGCCGGGGCGTTGATTTAAGTCAGAGGCGGTCAGGGCCTGTCATCCACCCTCCGTTGCAAGCAGTCCCTTCGGACCAGGCGCCGGCGCGGCAGGGGTCGGCTGCCGGCTGCGCTGGCGTCTGGTTTACAATAATATGTAAAAGTGCTCGTCTTTTCCACAGCCCGCGGCGCTGCGGTGGAAAAAACGAGCACTTTTCACTCATGCGATCGGGCCTACTAGTCAGCCGGCGTTAAGCGTGTTTGGCCCCCAAGGCGGGAAACCCAAGCGGGGCGCGGACAGCAGAAGAATCCTCCTGTTCAGGCTTGCGCATGCCAGTCGATGAGAGGCCCAGTTCGGTTAACATAAATCGCGAAGGGTCGTCCTTTTTCCACCCACTCATCTGGTTGGTGGAAAAAGGACGACCCATTCGACGCCCGCGGGGGCGGCGCTCAGTGCGGCCGGATACATGAGCGGCCAGTTGGGTGAGCATCCGCCGGACTGTCGCCTTGCCCGCCATGTCGCTTTCGAGGTGGCGGTCCAGGGCGTTCTCCAGCTGCCGAGCGCAGCTGGGGCGGCTCACAGAAGCTGATGAGGTGACCGTCCGGATCGGTCACATGCAGTAACCGGCCGCTGCTGTCGATGACGATCTCTCCTGCCTCCAAGCACCTGGCCAGAAGGCCCTCCCGGTACTCGCCCAGGTTGTCGGGCATGGTGCAGTATATACGCCTGCCCACAGGCACCTCGCTGAAGATCTCGTTCATGTCGCCTGAGAGATCGGCCACAGACACCGTTGCCAGCAGCAGCGGTGCGCCGCGGCAGGGGCGGTGCAGCAGTTAATGGAGCTGGGGACTGAGTACGGGGGCGAGGGCGGCGAGGAGCTCTGCCATGAGGTCGGTGACCCGGTCCACAAGTCCTTCCCCGGTGAGGCTTTCAAACGGCACGCTCCGCTGAATGCCGGTCTGGTACTGCGCCCAGTCGATCTCCGTCAGCAGAGCAGGCCGGAACGCCTCCAACGGCAGCTTGCGGTCCCCGCCCGGCGACCAGAGCCAGAGCAGCGGCTTCTCCTCCAGCCCCCGCAGCGCCTCCAGAAAATCGCCATTGCCGCTAAGGGCTTCCCGGAGCCGCTCGTGGGCGTCGGTGCCAACCCCCGGCACCACCCAGAAGGAGAGCTGCAGCTCCTGCTCGGGCACGTGGAAGGCCAGCCGGAGAAAGCCCGCCGGGCCGAAGGGCGCTCCGCCATAGTCCCGGTAGAAGTAACCGGTCAGCAGATCCTCGGCCCGGGACTGGCGCACCTGGGCGGCGCCCTCCCGCCCGGCGGCCAGGGCGGCGGCAAAGCGCTGAAAGAACCGGTCGGCAGTCTGGTGGAACTGGTTGAATCCGGCGAAGGCGTCTGCCGCCCCCTCCAGCTGCTCCGGCGCGAAGCCGGCGAAGTACTCGATGCCGAGCTCTGCCAGGTAGGCACGGAACTGCCGCACCAGAAAGCCCGTGCGGCTCTCCGGGTCGTAGCGCTCTGCTGCAGCGGCGAGCCAGCGGTCCACCTGTTCCCAGGTCAACCCATGAACATGCTCGGGTGCCCTGCCGCCCATCGTCACTGCGAGCACCGTCCCGTCGAGCGCGGCAGCCGCCTGCGGCTCCCAGCGCTCACCCGGCGCCTGGGTGATCAGCGTCACGCGCAGCTGGGGGGCGGTGATCACACCGGTTGCAGTTGGGCCGCCGGGCGCCGGAAACTCCACCGCAAGTTCGGCGCCGACCGGCACATCGCTGTCAATGCCCGCCCGCTCGAGCAAACCATTTAGCAGGGAGGGGTCGCAGTGCTCCAACAGGGCCAGCAGGCCGGCCGTGAGGCTGCCCGGCTCCGCCGGCCCGCGCCGAAACAGGTTTACCATGCCCCTGCCTCCTCTCGCCGCGTAGTCTGCCCTACGAGGAGGTATTTGTCGCGCTGTGTAGGCCTTTTTATATGGCCGCGGAGTGCGCGGATCACACGGATTTTCGGAGCCCAGGCGGATTTTCTTAGGCGGCAACCTACAGGGGAGGGACTCAGGTGTTTAAATATATATTTTCAACACCTGAGTCCCGCCCTGAAGATGACCACCAAAGAAAATCCACTTGGGCTCCGGACATCTGCGAAATCCGCGAAATCCGTGGCCATAAAAGGATCGGAAAAGGCCAGAGAGCTCACGCTCCCTGGCCTAACCCATTGCCGCCTGGTGGTCAGGGCCGCCGCACAATTGCAGGGCGCCTGCCTAGCGCCCCGTCCGCACCCGGCCGTCACCCCTGTCAAAGATGCCCACGATCCAGTCCAGCAGCGGCGCCAGCGGGCGACCCAACGCAAAGGTGAGCTGGGCTGCCGCCCATCCCAGCACAAACGAGGCCAGGACATCGGTGGGCCAGTGCACCCCTGCAATCAGCCGTGACACCCCCACCAGTACCGCAAGTACCGTGAAGATCCAGGCGGCAGAGCGGCTCGGGGCCCGCCACATGCCAGCGGCGAAGGCGGCGCTGCCCGTCGCGTGGTCGCTCGGGAATGAGGAGTCGGGGGGGTGCGGTATGAGGAGCCGCACCGTCTCCGGGGTCGCCACAAAGGGCCGGGCCCGGTAGAAGAGGTGGGAGATGACCAGGACCAGCACCACGGCCACCACGCCGGAGAGTCCCGACAGAATTACGGTGCGGCGCATCCGCCCTGTCTCCGTGCGGCTGAGGAAGAAGTAGCCGAGAAACAGCAGTGCAAAGAGCAGGGGGGCGTAATTCGTGAAGGCCGCAGTCACCACATCGAACACGTGGCTTTGGCCGGCAAAGCTGTTAAACCAGTGCAGAACGGCTGTATCGAACGAGTTCATTGCGCTTCCTCCTTGGGTCAGTGTCGTCCAATGGACGCCGAAACCATATCTGTTTTGACCCTTTATCGTTCCAATCGGATACCGGATGGTGACAATTACCGTCCCCGCAGACCCGCTTCTTTGCCGGGGCTGGTCCGCATACCTTGTACGCAGAAGCATTACATGGGGAGGCTTGAGCTGATGGCGGGCAAGCGCGACCTGCGGAGCAAGGTGGCGTCCTTCTTTGAACTTCCCGGAGACGTGATCATGGATGTCGCCCGCATCAGCTTGGTGGGCGATCTCGAACTGCTGATCGAAAACCACCGGGGCGTTGCGGAGTACCGACAGGACCGGGTTGTGCTGGGGGTGCCGCGGGGCAAGGTGGCGATCACGGGTGATGCGCTGTCCATCAGTTCCATCTCCCCCGATCAGGTGCTCATTCTCGGGAAAATCCGCAGTGTTCAGTACCTGGACTGAGAGGGGGCGGGGAGGATGCTGAAACGCCTCATCACCTACCTGCTGGGGCACCTGCGCATTGAGGTGCGGGGCGGGAGCCTGGAGCGGTTCCTGAACCTGGCCGTGGCACAGGGCATCTACCTGTGGGACATCGAGCGGACCGAGTTACACATGCGGGCTTCGATCCCGCTCGGGGACTTCTGGGCCCTGCGTCCGGTAGCGCGCGGCTCGCACTGCCGGGTGCGGATCCGGGGGCGCTATGGCTTCCCCTTCATTGTCTCTCGCACGAAACGGCGTCCCGCCCTGATCGCCGGAGCGCTGGTCTGCCTGGCTTTCATCTTCTGGGCCAGCGGCCATGTCTGGATTATCAAGGTGACGATCACCCCGCCGCAAAACCTTGACCGGCGGGCGGTTGAGGCCGTTGCGGCCGAGGCGGGGCTCAGGCGCGGCGTCTGGGCCGGCAATGTCGACCTGAAGCGGGTGGAGCAGCATATCCAGGAGCGCATGGGCGAGGTCTCCTGGGCGATTGTGCGGGTGCAGGGGACCCGGGCTGTGATCGAGATTGTGGAAAAGGCGGCCCTGCCCCGCGTCCAGGCGGACCAGGCGGGCTGCGTTAACCTGGTCGCCCGCAAGCAGGGCGTGGTTGAGCAGGTGATCCCCTTCCAGGGGGAGCCTGTGGTCAAGCAGGGCGACATTGTGCAGGAGGGCGACCTGCTTGTCGAATGCGCTTTCAAATACTGGGAGGGCGGGCGCCCGGCGGTCTTCCCGGGCACGCCGCTGCCCCCTCGCCTGGACGTGGCCCGCATTGTTGTGGCCCAGGCGATTGTACGGGCGCGTGTCGCCTACCAGAAGTACTGGGAGGTGCCGCTCACGCAGGAGGTGCTGGAGCCGACCGGGCGCACGGCAACGCGCTGGGTGTTGAAGTGGCGTGACAAGCCAATCATACTGAGGGGCGAGCAATATCCGTCGCAGGATGGCGTGCCGTTCGCACGGTACCGGGAGAGTCGCAGGACCTATAGCCTCGGCTCCTGGAGGAATTGGCGGTCACCTGTCGAACTCGTGATGGTGAGTGCCGAAGAGGTGAACGCCCGCAAGGAGCGCATTCCGCAGGCCAGGGCGCTGGAGCAGGCCCGGGAGCGGATGGCCGCACAGCTGCGCTGGCTCCTCGGGCCGTCCGACCAGGTACTCACACCGCTGTCGGCCAAGGTAGAGACGCAGGGCCCGGATTTTCTGGGCATCCGCGTATCCGTGGAAACGCTTGAGGAAATCGCCTGGCCCAGAGCGGGTGAGCCGCTCCCTGTACCTGTGCCCCCACAGCCAGAAACCAATCCAGTTCGTCCCTGAGCCCTGCCGGAAAGATCAAGGGGGTTCTAGATCAGTTGGACGATATCGAGGAAAGGCGTATTCTCGTGCCTGACAACGAGAAGGCCCGCGAACTGTTTGGCCTTAACGATGAACACCTCCGGGTGATCGAAAACAACTTTGCCGTCAAGCTGGTGCCGCGAGGCAACGAAGTGATTATTCAGGGCCCCGAGGACGTCGTGGAACCAGTGAGCCGCCTGTTTGAACGGCTGATCGCCGTGCAGAACCGCGGCGCCCGCATCAATGAACGGGACGTGCGCTACGCGGTGCGCCTCGCCACGGAAGGGCAGGAGAAGCCCCTCGAAGAGGCGTTCTCCGACGTGATTATCCAGACCCACCGGGGCAAGCAGATCCGCACGAAGACCCTCGGCCAGAAGGCGTATGTCGACGCCATCCGGCGCAGCGGCTGCGCCTTTGGCATCGGCCCTGCCGGCACCGGCAAGACCTATCTCGCCATGGCGATGGCGGTGGCCGCGTTCAAGAATAAAGAGGTCAACCGCATCATTCTGACCCGCCCCGCCGTGGAGGCCGGTGAGAAGCTGGGCTTCCTCCCGGGCGATATGCAGCAGAAGATCGACCCGTATCTGCGGCCGCTTTACGACGCCCTGTTTGACATCATGGGCACGGACAGCTTTGAGAAGTATCTGGAGAAGGGCCAGATCGAGGTCGCCCCGCTGGCATTCATGCGCGGGCGCACGCTGGACGACTCCTTCATCATCCTGGATGAAGCGCAGAACACCACCCCCGAGCAGATGAAAATGTTTCTGACCCGTCTCGGGTTTGGTTCGAGGGCCGTCGTAACCGGTGACATCACGCAGGTGGACCTCCCGGAGGGTACCAAGAGCGGCCTCGTGGAGGTGCAGCGGATTCTGGAGGGGGTGGAGGGCGTCACCTTCTGCTACCTGACAGAGCGTGACATTGTCCGGCACGACCTCGTGCAGCGGATCATCAAGGCCTACGAGGCCCACTCCGCCACGGTGCCGTCGGGACCCCAGGGCCGGCCGAAACGCCCGTAGTCAGGCGAGACATGCCTGCCTGCTTGCAGGGCCGTATACCAGGAGGATAGGAGGCGGGAGTGGGCTCGCCCGCGTCTGTAAACACAAGCGCAGCCAGCTCCCACTACAACATTCATGTATATAATCCACGAGTTGCGCGATCGCCTGCGGCGCTGGTTCGGACAGGGCAGGTTGAAGAATGCCAAGGTCCGCCGCTTCATGCTGGGGGGCCTGTTCTTCGCGCTTCTCACCCTGATTCTGGCCGGCCAGGTGACGCCGCAGCGGTTGGATGTTCATGTCGGGGACGTGGCACCTCGGGACGAGGCAGCGCCCAGCAACATGGTGAACCCAAAGGCCACCGAGCGTAAGAAGCAGGCCGCGGCTGATGCGATTCCGATACTGACCTCCATAGACATCACTGTCCTGCAGCAGGGCGAGGACTTTGTCAGTTTTGCGTTTGGCGAAGTCCAGTCGGTGCGCGGCCTGCCCACCCAGGACCAAAAGACTCGGGTCCAGACGCTGTCTGACCGGGTGAAGCTCGGCCCTGCCGTGCCGAACGAGACCTATGCAGTCCTGCTCGCCAGCGACGACAAGGTGCTGGGCGTAGCGCGGCAGGATGCCATGAACCTTTTGGTCACCGGCATGGCCCGCGGCCTCACCAAAGATGAAGCGCCGAAGGTCCTGGATCGGATCGACAAGGAGAGCGAGGGCTACGCCATCGCCACCAGGGAGCCGGCCCTGAACCGCTTCGTCAAGGAACTGGCCAAGAGCCAGATCAAGGCGAACGTGGTGGAAAACCGGGTCGCCACCGATGAACTCAAGAAGAAGGCATACGACACCGAGGAGCCCGTGACGTGGCAGAAGGGCCGCTATATCATCAGGCAGGGCGAGCCCATCACCGAAGAGCAGTACGCCATGCTGGAAGCGTTGCATCTGGTCGGGGCAACGGCGGACTTCCGTTCTCTGGTTGGCACGGGCATGCTCTCCCTGCTGATGATTGGATTGATGGCCCTGTACCTGATGCGCTACCGTCCCGACTTGCTGCAACAGGACAGCAAGCTGATGCTGCTGGGCTTCATCGGCGTGCTCACACTGCTGCTGTCCCTGCTGATGCGCACGTTCCAGAGCACCCTCGGCCCCGGCGTCGCCTACCTCATGCCGGTGGCGGTCAATTCGATGCTGGTGACGATCCTGCTCGATCCCAAGGCCGCATTGCTGCAGAGTGCGCTTCTGTCGATCCTGCTCGGGTTCATTTCGCCGGCGGATCAGCTGAATCACACGCTGGTTGCCATGGTGGGCGCCACTGTGGGCGTCTACGCGGTCGCCCGGGTGGAGAGCCGCACCGACATCTATCGGGCGGGGCTGCTGGTCTCGGCCGCGAACGTGGCAACGATCCTGTCGATCTATATGGTGCAGGCCGCATCGTTCCTGGATCCGCGGCTCTGGATCGACGTCGCCCTCGGCTTTGCCAACGGCCTGATTGTCGCCGTTTTGGTGACCGGTGCGCTCCCGTTTTTCGAGAACTTCTTCGGCGTGGTCACCCCACTCAAGCTGCTGGAGCTGTCCAACCCGAACCATCCGCTGCTCAAGCGGCTGCTGGTGGAGGCACCGGGTTCGTACCACCACACAATCCTGGTCGCAAACCTCTGCGAGGCTGCGGCCGAGGCGATCGGGGCGGACCAGGTTCTCGCCCGAGTTGGGGCATACTACCATGACATCGGCAAGACCAAGCGGCCGTATTTCTTCGTGGAGAACCAGTTTGGCGGTGAGAACCCGCACGACAAGCTGCCGCCGAGCCTGTCGGCGCTGATCATCACCAGCCATGTCAAGGACGGGCTGGAGATGGCCAAGGACGCCCGGCTGCCGCAGGAGTTACTCGATTTCATTCCGACTCACCATGGGACCACGCTGGTCAGCTACTTCTACCACATGGCCAGCAAGGGCGGCCAGGCCGAGTACGTGCTGGAGGATGACTTCCGGTACGACGGCCCCAAGCCCTGGACCAAGGAGCACGCGATTCTCATGCTCGCCGACGGCTGCGAAGCCTCGGTCCGGGCAATGCGCCAGAAGGGCCATCTGACGATGGACCAGATCGAGGCGCAGGTCAAGCGGATCATCGACGACCGGTTGCAGCAAGGCCAGCTGGACAACTGCGACCTGACCCTGCGGGAGCTGGACACGATCGCCCGCACCTTTGTCAAGGTGCTGAGCGGGGTGCACCACGCCCGGATTGAATACCCGCCGGAGGCGCAAGTCAGGCTCCCGGCGCCGGGACAGCTCCCTGCGCCGACCCCGACTGTGCCCGCGGACGCCGGAGGTGAGAAGAACGATGGAGATCTGGATCAGCAACGACCAGCAGACGTGGCCGATCAAGCCGGAGCACGAGGAGATGATCCGCCGGGTGGCGGAGCGAGCGCTGAACCTGGCGGGAGCGGACCTCGGGGATAATGTGGCGGTCTCGGTCATCTGCGTCGATGACGAGCGGATTCATGAGTTAAACCGTGAGCACCGTGGCATCGACCGGCCGACCGACGTGCTCTCCTTCTCTCAGTTGGAGGGCGAGGAGCTGGCAGGGCTCCCCGAGGGGGAGCCGCTGCCGGTGGGCGATATTGTGATCAGTGTCGAGCGGGTGGCCGCTCAGGCGGAGGATTACGGACATTCATTTGAGCGCGAGCTCGGGTTCCTCGTGGGGCACGGCATGCTCCACTTGCTGGGGTATGACCATCAGACCCCGGAGGAGGAGGCGGCCATGATGGCCAAAACCGAGGAGATCCTTGCCGAACTGGGGTTGACGCGGTAGTGAAACTCTCCCCATTGGCGGGCCGTGAATCGGTCAGGCACCGTTCCATACTCCCCCGGTTTCGCGACGCCTTCCGGGGGCTGCTGCGCTGCTACCGGGAAGAGCCGAATCTGCGGTTTCACATCTTCGCGGCATCCGTTGTGGCCGTGGCCGGCGTGGCGGTGCAACTGGAGGGCTGGGAGACTGCCTGGCTGACCGTCACCGTGACCCTGGTAGTGCTGGCCGAGATCGTTAACACGGCGGTGGAGCGGGTCGTGGATTTTGCGGCCGCCGGGCGCCGCCACCCGCTGGCCGGGGCCGCGAAGGAGATCGCCGCCGGGGCGGTGCTGCTCACAGCCGTGCATGCCACCTGCGCGGCGCTCTATCTGTTCGTGTTCCGCAGGGGTGTCCTGGAGACGGTCACGGCGACGCTGGCGCTTGTGGGCCGGCGCCCATGGTGGCTCGCCCTGCCGCTCCTGGCGGGGCTCCTGGCACTGAACGCCAATCGCTCCGACAACTAGTTTGCAGTCCTGAGGTGGCCTCGTTATGATTCTCCGTAAGCTGCGTACGTGGCTGGTGGCCGGGCTGGTAGTACTCCTGCCCGTCTGGCTGACCTTCTTTGCTGTGATCTGGCTAGTGAGCAACCTGAACGCCGCCCTAAATGAACCGATCAGCCGCTACCTGCACATTTCGCTGCCGGGCCTGGGGCTCGTCGTGGCCTTGCTGATCACGCTGCTGGCGGGATGGCTGACCACTAGCTTTCTCGGCCGGAAGTTCATCGAACTGGGCGAGCGGCTCATGCTGCATATCCCGGTTGTGCGGGCGCTCTATTCCGCGGTCAAGCAGGTGACCGAGGCGGTGTTCAGGCGGAAGGACCAGGCATTCTCCCGGGTCGTTTTGATCGAGTACCCGCGGGACGACGTCTACGCCCTCGGCTTCGTCTCCGGCGAGCTGCCGGGCACGGACCTGGTGCGGGTCTGGCTGCCGCTCGGTCCCAGCCCGACCGCCGGCCCGGTGGCCGTGGTGCCGCAGGACAGGCTGGTCTTATTGCCCATGAAGGTAGAGGATGGCCTGAAGTTAACTCTTTCTGCCGGTGTGCTCACCCCGAAGGATGCCGATGTGCGGGCGATTGCCGATGCCGTACAGGAGCTGCGTCGCCGGCGTGAGCCACGGTAGGCCGATTCGCGTGATTCTCTGGAGGTGTTCCCCCTGGACGATCGTGCGCTGATCGAAGCGGCCCGGAAGGCCCGCGAGCAAGCATATGTGCCATACTCCCGCTTCCCTGTGGGTGCCGCACTTGTAACGGCAGATGGCGAACTGTATACCGGCTGCAATATCGAGAACTCTTCGTTCGGCCTGACGAACTGCGCCGAGCGCACTGCGATCTTCAAAGCGGTGAGCGAAGGGCACCAGCGGGTTGCCACGATCGCAGTCATTGCTGATACCGAGGGTCCGGTCAGCCCCTGCGGCGGCTGCCGTCAGGTAATGAGCGAATTCGGGCCGGACGCCCGCGTGATTCTGACAAATTTAAAGGGCGATATTGCGGTGACGACGGTGCGGGAGCTTTTGCCCGGCGCCTTTCGGCCCACCGATCTCCCGGACCGGGGGGAATAGCTGATGGCACAGGAAGAGTTTCGTTCTGGCTTCTGCTCCATCGTGGGGCGGCCCAACGTGGGCAAGTCGACGCTGCTGAACGCGTTCATCGAGCGGAAGCTCGCGATCATGTCGGACAAGCCGCAGACGACCCGTAACCGGATTCTGGGCGTATACAACCGCCCGCAGGCCCAGGTGGTTTTTCTGGATACGCCGGGCATTCACAAGCCTCATCACCGACTGGGCGAGTACATGAACAAGGTGGCGACCAGCACCATTCCCGAGGTGGATGTGGTGCTGTTCGTGGTGGATGGCTCTTCGCCGCACCCCGGCGACGGGGACAAGTTTGTCGCCGAGGCGATTGCGCGGTCTGGCAAGAAGGCGATCCTGGTCGTGAACAAAATGGACCGGGTGCCGAAGCGTGAGGACTGGTATCAAATCCTCGCGAACTACGAGCGGCTCAGCGACCCGGCTGTGCGGTCGGAGGAGCCCGAACCGGGCGCCCGGACGATCGAGTGGCTCGACGTGGTGCCGGTGTCCGCCATCGCCAATAAGAATATCGATGCGCTCCTGGATCTGGTCGTCAAGCAGATGGATGAAGGGCCGCAGTACTACCCGGAGGGTATGGTGACGGACCAGCCTGAGCGGTTTGTCATTGCCGAGTTCATCCGGGAGAAGATCCTCCAGATGACCCGGGAGGAGATTCCCCACTCGGTGGCGGTCATCGTCGAAGATATGCAGACGCGCAGCAACGGCACGGTCTACGTGGGCGCGGCGATCTTTGTGGAACGGGACAGCCAGAAGGGGATCATCATCGGGGCGAAGGGCGCGATGCTGCGGGACGTCGGGGCGAAGGCCCGGAAGGACATTGAGGAACTGCTGGGATCGAAGATTTTCCTGGAGCTGTTCGTCAAAGTCCGGGACGACTGGCGGAACAAGCAGGGATTGCTCCGTGACCTGGGATACAGGGAGGAGTAAGGTTATGCCGTACGTTCAGGTCGCGGGGACGCGGCTATACTACACGGAAACGGGGCCTTCCACGGGGAGGCCCCTTCTGCTCTTACATGCGGCCTTGCAGACCGGTGAGTCGATGGCGCCGCTGCGGGCGCTGCTGGAGCCGCTGGGGCTGCGGGTGGTGATGCCGGACCAGCGGGGGCATGGGCGCTCGGCGAACCCGGGCGGTGGCTTGACCATTGCCGGGCTGGCGGATGACATGGTCACGCTGATGGCGGAGCTGGGGTTGGAGCGGCCGCTGGTGGTCGGGTACAGCCTGGGCGGGATTGTCGCGATCGAGCTGGCCCGGCGGGGGCTTGTGTCGGGGCTGGTGGTGATGGCGTCGCGGATTCACCCGGCTGAGGCGGGAAGTCGGGCGTTTGACCCTGAGGATATTCGAAAGCGCTCGCCGGTGTGGGCCGGGCAGTTACAGGCGAAGCACGAGGAGCCCTGGGAAGCGCTGGCGACAGAGATCGGGGCGTCGTTGCAGCGGTGGCCGGGGTTCGCTGCGGACGACCTGGGCGCGATCGGGTGTCCGGTGCTGGTCGTCCAGGGGGATAAGGATCAGATGGTGCCGGTGGAACAGGCACGGGAACTTGCTGCGGCGGTGCCGGGGGCGAAGTTGCAGGTGGTGCCGCGGGCGGGGCATCCGGAGCTGCTGTATCGGCCGGACGCCATGGAAGCAGTCAAGAAGTTTGTCGCCGCTCAGGTGTAGTCCTACTTCCAGGATACTGGTAGTGCTGGGTGGGGTGGCATCTAAGATATGCCGATGTTTCCAGTCACGAAGTAAGTAGTTGCGACGTCCTAAAGGGGTAAGACTACTGCTTCGGGAGGTCGTATGAACGTGGCTCATCTTTTTGACGAATTCTCGCAGAAGAGCATGAATCTGCGTAACCGGGTGATCATGGCGCCGATGTGCATGTACTCGGCAGCCAAGGATGGCGTGCCGCATGATTGGCACTTTGTGCACCTGGGCAGCCGCGCTGTGGGCGGGGTGAGCCTGGTGATCACGGAGGCGACTTCGGTCGAGGCCCTGGGGCGCATCTCTGAGGGCGACCTGGGCCTCTGGAATGACGAGCAGGAGGCGGCCTTCAAGAAGATCGCTGAGTTCGTGCACAAGCACGGTGCGGCGTTCGGCATCCAGATTGCCCATGCCGGGCGGAAGGCCTGGAGTGGTGCCAAGGCATACGGGCCGACGAAGCCCGTGGGGCCCAGCGCCGTCGCCTATGCCGACGACTGGTGCACCCCGGAAGAGCTGGACCTCGCCGGCATCGAGCGGATTGTCGACGGCTTCCGGGCCACTGCCAAGCGGGCGGCGGAGATCGGCTGCGACATGGTCGAACTGCACGCGGCCCACGGCTACCTGCTGCACCAGTTCCTGTCGCCGATCTCGAACAAGCGCACCGACGAGTACGGCGGTTCGCTCGCGAACCGGGCC
>JAQBPS010000397.1 GCA_028287415.1 Bacillota bacterium
GGTTCAAGAGCCCGGGGAAGGCTGCGGCCCTGGTGTCGCCGTTCCGGGCGTTGCTCAAGGAGGATGATGATGAGATCGTCCGGCGGCTGGGGGTGCTGACGGCGATGGCGCGGGAGCTGACCCGGTACGACCCGGAGGCGGTTCAGGGAATCGCGGTGGAGGTGTCGCCGTCGCAGGTGGAGCTGCGGCTCAGGTCGGTGGCGGGGATTGGTTCGGAGGTCGAGCGGCTGGAGGCGCTGGCGGGGGACTTCCGCAAGGCCTGGGGCCGGGGGCTGTCGGTGGGGGCGGCGGGGTGAAGGAGGGCGGCGCCCGCGGCGGCGGCGGGGTGCGGCGGGATCAGCGGGCGCCGCGAACTAAGGCCCCTACCGCGCAAAGTGAAACACCCCCTGCTCGAGGGGGTGTTTCACTTTAGCCTTCAACCGCTGTTAGTGAGAGGATTTCCGGCAGGGATTCGGCCAGGGTGGACCAGGTCTCGCCACCATCGACGCTGCCGAAGATGGCGCCGCTCGTGGTACCGAAGTAGAGGCCGGGCGGTTCGAGCCCATCGGTGGTCATGGCGTCCCGGAGGACCGAGGTGTAGGCGGTCTCCTGAGGGAGACCGTGCGACTGCACCGTCCAGGTCAGGCCCCGGTCGCGGCTGCGCCATACGGCGATCCTGGCACCATCGATATAACGCACGCCCGCCTCGTTGTGGTGGGGGATGGCGAACAGCGCAGGTGGCTCCCCGGGGTGAACGGCCACGGGGAAGCCGAAGGGGGTGGGGAGGTCGCCGGTGGCGTCGTGCCAGGTGAGTCCGGCATCTTCGCTATGATAGACCCCTTGATGGTTCTGCTGCACCAGGTGCTCGGGCTTGCCGGGGACCGCCACCAGCCGCTGCGCGTGTAAGGCCGGGCCGGAGCCGCCGGGGCCCGGGTCGCCGCCACCGGGGAGCAGCGGGTTGCGAGCCGACCACGCCTGTCCGCCATCGGCACTGTACAGGACGCCACCGCCGGCGATGGCGACCCAGATCTGCTGTGGATCGTCCGGATGGATGAGGATCGAATGGACCGGGATGCCGCCCTTCCCCCGGCGCCAGGTGGCGTACTCGGGCAGGCTCCGGATCGGGGTGCCCGCCTCGCACCAGGTCTCGCCGCCGTCGTCGCTGCGGAAGAGCCCGGCGGGGTCTACCCCGGCGTAATGCGCGCCATGGGCGGCCGTTATGTACCAGATGCGCTGCACGCCGGGGCCATCATCGCCATAGGTAATGCCTTTGCTGGACAGGCGCCAGGTCTGACCCAGGTCGGCGCTGCGCCACACGGCCGGACCGTGCGAGGCGCTGTGGCCGCCAGCGTAGATGGTGCCGGATCGGCGGTCGTAGCTCACATGGCCATACGACCAGCTCGGGTCGGCGGTGGTTCTGGTGAGCTGCCACGCCTGCCGGTCGGCGCCGGATTGCAGGAGAAACACCCCTTGCTCGGTCCCTGCCAGGAGCAGGACTTCGTGCGGGGTCCCAGCCAGGAGCGGCACCAGTTTGCTTGCTGTTTCGTTGTGAATCGCACTCACCCACCTTTGTTGACAGCGTACTGCGAACGAATGTTCCCTGTCAAATACAATCATCACGATAATCGAAACGTCGCGTCTTATTCTCACGTCTAATCCTTTGGGATGCTGAAAATATTGCACCCTGAAGGAGTGAGCTGGTTTGGCAATGCACAGGTTCCGGAGGGCTGTGCCGTTGATACTGAGCGTGGTGCTGCTGGCATGCGCCGGCGGCCCGGTGCGGTCAGCCCGCGCTGCCGGCGCAACGCTAGCGTTCAGCGACATGCGGGGCCACTGGTCGGCATCAATGGTAGCACAGGCAACGGCCGACGGCTACGTGAACGGCTATCCTGATGGGACGTTCCGGCCGGATGCGCAGGTGACCCGCGCTGAAATGGTCAAGCTTACGGTCGTTGCGGGCCAACTGCCGCGTGTGGATTGGCGAGCACCCACCGGCTTCAGGGACGGCCCGCACTGGGTGGGGAGCTACCTCGCGCAGGCAGAGGGCTACGGCATCGTAGACCCGGCCGATTACGGGGGCATGCTGCGACCCGACCTGCCCGCGAGCCGCCTGGTCGCAACCGTGATGGCACTGAAGCTCCTGGGGCGGCAGGGCGGCGTGCCGCAGGGGGTCAGCGCCGCCGATGTAAAGGTGGCAGATAGCGGCAGCCTGCCCGAATGGGCACGCGGCTGGGTGATGCAGGCGCTGGCTGACGGGATCGTGACGGGCTACCCTGACGGCACCTTCCGGGCGGAGGGGGCGATTACCCGGGCGGAAGCGGTCGCTATGGTGCAACGGACAATGCGTGTGATGACGGCGGGCGTTGACCCCTCGCTGCAGCTCCAGGTGGGCGTCTATAAGGCAGCGACGCCCCCGGTACCGCTCGCCATACGGAACGGGCTGGTTTACGCACCCGCGCAGTCAGTCTATGGATTGATGTACGCCATGCCTGACGAGGGCCCGACCGGTATGCAGCTGCAGACAGACAATGAATGGTTCCAGTATCAATGGCCCGTTTTGGCGTTCCCCACGGGGGCAGCGTATGCGCTGGCACGGACCAGTGACCGTCAGCAGGAGCTGGACCAGAAGCCCCTGGTGGCTCCCACCTACCGCCTGTACGGCAGGCTGATGGTCCCGGTCGCACCAGCGGGCGGGACGGGGAGCGTACCCTACCTGACGGTGACGCATGATGCCGCTGCCGGTGTGGTGCGGGTGACGCCGCAGCCCGACTGGCCCGCCAATGCGCTGCCTGCCACGCCGGAGGATGCAGCGAAGCTCTGTGGTATTGCGGACACCGTGATGGCGCCGGGGCAGGCCGACAGCCTGTTCCACGAGCGCTGGTGCGACGCGCTGGGCAACCAGTTGCGGCTGACGGTTGCGACCCCCTTCGGTGTGCGTGTCGATCCGATGAGCCCTCTGCGGTTGCGGGAGCGGCCTGACGGGCCGCTCATGACCGAGCTGCACCTTGCCTTCCCGGTGGGCAGGGATATGGCCCCCGAGGTCGTGGTGCTGCCTGATGCGGCGGGTGGCTCTGCAAGGGGCAAGTTTACGGTGACGTTCACCAGGGAGTTCGGCACGGGCAGTCGCGGCTCGTTCACACGAACGATCGCGGTGGCAGACCCCCATCCGTAGGGCCTGCCACGATCTCCTGTCATAGCGTCAAGCGCTCCTCCTTCAGGGGGAGCGCTTTTGTTTCCTCACCACCGGCAACAGATAGCACTCCCTGGCAACAGTGGTTGCTTCTAAACTGTACACAAGATTAAATCTATGCAATCATAAGATAAATCAGAGTCGGAGGCGATGCTGTGCAGGCCACGCCCGCGGAGATTGCCCTGCTTTACGGTGCCCTGTCGACACGTGACGAGAACGCCTGGGCGGAAGCCTGGCACGTGTGGTTGCCCAGGGTCGCGACCTGGGTGCGGTGCCATCCGCAGTTCGGCTATACCGGTGAGGACGTCAACTACTTTGTGGGGCGGGCGTTCGAGAAGCTGTGGCAGGCGGTTGAGCCCGAGAAGCTCGAGCGCTTCGAAACACCCGCTCACCTGCTGCATTACCTCAAGCTTTGCGTCCACAGCGCCATCGTCAATCACCTCCGCCCGGACCGGAACTCACCGTTTCAGGCAACCCCGGCAGAGGAGATGGGGGCTTTCCCCGACCCCGCACCGGGTGTCGAGGCGACGGTGCTCGACCAGTTGCGGCGGGATCAGCTCTGGACCATTGTCGCCAGCCATGCCCAGACCGATCGGGAGCGAGTGATCATCCAGACCGCCCTGGTGGACGGCATGAAGCCCCGCGACATCGCTGTCCGATACCGGGGGCTGTTCGGCGGTGTGCAGGAGGTCTATACCTGCAAGCGCAACTTGCTCGAGCGCCTCATGCGCGATGCACGCCTGCAAGAATTTCTCTAGCTTGCCCCAAAACGTGCGTGGTTGGGGTTTCTACTCCGTAGTCGCCCACTGGAGGCTGGTAACATGACATTGGACCGACTCGAACGCTCGCTGATCAACCGATTCCGCCAGGCATGCCCCGGATCGCATGAGCTGGGAGAGTATTACATGGCGCTGCTCCCCCGCACGATGATGCAGGCGATCAGTGCACACCTGGAGCGCTGTTCGG
>JAQBPS010000401.1 GCA_028287415.1 Bacillota bacterium
TCGGATTGCCGATCGTCTCCGCATAGACCGCCTTGGTGGCGGGGGTGATCGCCTTGCGGAAGTTCTCCGGGTCGGCGGGGTCGACAAAGTGCACCTTGATGCCCAGGCGGGGCAGGTTGTGGGCGAAGAGTGCGTAGGAACCGCCGTAGAGATTGCTGGAGGCGACAATCTCGTCGCCGGCCTGGGCCAGGTTGAGGATGGCGTACAGTTCGGCGTTCTGGCCGGAGGCGACGGCAAGGCCGCCGACACCGCCCTCCATCGCCGCGATGCGCTTCTCAAACACATCGGTCGTGGGGTTCATGATCCGGGTGTAGATGTTGCCGAACTCCTGAAGGGCGAAGAGCTTGGCGGCATGGTCGGTGTCCTTGAAGACGAACGAAGAAGTCATGTAGAGAGGCACGGCCCGGGCGCCCGTCGTGGGGTCAACCTCCTGACCTGCGTGAATGGCAAGTGTCTCAAGCTTCAACTGCTGTTCCGACATGCTGTACACTCTCCCTGCTAATGCGGTCTGTTGTCAGAAAGCGTAGCATGATTCGCAATGCCTCGGCAACCGACTGTCACACTGGGTGAGAACAGACAGCGAAGTCGCGCATAAAAGCCCGGGCCAAACAATTGGCCCGGGCCTCACTCTTTGGCACGCTGCTACCACCCGCCACTCGCCCTACATGCGGACGTCCAGCAGCATGCCCTTGATCTCCCCGATTTTTGCGAGGATCCCCAACCGGTCCTGCTCCTGGGTGAGCACCATGTCGGTCAACTGCTGCAGCTGGTCATCCACCTTTTGAATGGTGGTCAGCGTGCGGTGCTCCCAGGCCCGCGAGTCCCACTCCATTTGGGAGCGCACCTCCAGCATGTGGCCGGTCAGGTCACGCATGAGGCCGGCGACCGCCTCGCGGTAGCGCCGCAGGTCCACCATCGAAAGGCTCTGGCTCAGGCGGCCACCCAGGTCGTCAATGTCCGCCAGCGCGCGGTCGATCCGGTCGTTCAGCTGGCCCGCCCGCGCCTCCACCAGGCGCTCCTGGAACGCGCCCTGGGGCGGCGCGGTGGCGGGCCGATCCCCGCGGTCGCGTGCGGGCAGCCCCTGGGTCACGTCGGTAGCCAACCGGACCCGTTCCATGGCGCATTCCTCCTCCAGGCAGCCCGCCCTTCAGTCAGCGATTAGGCGGCTCATTCAGCAGATCCAATGCGTTCATGATTTCCGTAGTAGCCGGCAAGCCCTCCTGGCTCCAGACGACACGCCCCTCGTCGCTGACGATGAACACGGTCCGCTGGATGCCGCCCCCCGGTTTGAGCACGCCGTATGCTTCAGCCACCTGCCTGTTTTCATCGACGCAGATGGGGAAGTCGAAGCCCTCCTCGTCCGCCCACGCCTGGTGAGAGCTGAGGCTGTCCGGGTTGATCGCAACCACCTGGGCATTGCGACCGGCATAGTCGCTGGCCGCGTCACGCGCGGCACTCAGCTGCTGCTGGCACCCCGGGGTTTTATCCTTGGGGTAAAAGAGCAACACGGCAAACTTTTCGCCTTGGAGCGCTGACAGGCGGAACGGACCCTTTGTGCTGGGCAGGGTAAAGTCCGGCGCTTGCTCACCAAGTTGGATCATGTAAAAAATCGCCTCCCATAAGAAAACCGGTACAATCTGGATTCGCCGTAGGCTGCGCGATTCCTTTCCCGGTTATACAGGCGGGTCGGTGCTAGTGCAGTTCGCCCTCCTTTGCGGCAACAGCCCGGCTCCGCCCCGCCTTGGACACGCCGCTCTTCGTCAGCCGCTTCGCATCCGCCTTGGCCGCCTTCGCTGCATCCTTCAGCGCGCTCTGCCCGTACTTGCACAGGTCCAGCAAGGGGCACTCGCTGCACTTCGGCTTGCGCGCCTCACAGATTTGACGGCCGTGGTGGATCAGCCAGTGGTGCGACTGGCTCCAAAGTTCCCGGGGGATGCGGCGCATCAACTGCTGCTCGGTCTCCTCCACGGTGCCGGCATTCGCCAGCCCGAGCCGGTTCGCGACACGGAACACGTGCGTGTCCACCGCGATGGCGGGCACGTCGAAGGCGTTGGAGAGGACGACATTCGCCGTCTTCCGGCCAACGCCGGGCAGCTTCACGAGTTCCGCCATACTGGCAGGGACTTCGCCGCCATGCTGCTCCAGCAGGATCCGGCAGGTCTCGTGGATATTCTTCGCCTTGCTCTGCCAGAGCCCGCAATCCCTGATCATCTCCCCGATCTCCGCGGGCGTGATCGCGGCGAAATGCTCCGGCTGGTTGTGGGTCGGGAACATGCGCCGCGTGACGATATTGACGCGGACGTCGGTGCACTGCGCGGAAAGCACGGTGGCGATCAGCAACTCAAAAGGGCTGGTGTGCTCGAGCGCGCACTTCGCATCAGGGTACATGTGGCTCAACCGATCGAGTATCTCGGCGACCGGCACGCGTTTCGTCGGCATCGATTTCACCTCATCTGTAACTATTTAAGTTCGCCGTAAAGCGGCGGCAACCCTGGTCGGGCGCCGTCCCAGGCGGTATCATGGGGGGGAGTGATTTCAGGAAAGTAAGGTGGAACCATGGCATATGACCTGGAGCGCATTCTCCCCGCTTTGAACCAGGGCGATGCCGCGGCAAGGCTCTCCGCTGCCTATGCCCTGGAGCAGGCGCTCAAGGAGCAGCTGGAGGCGGGCCGGATCGACTGGGCGCCCCTGGTCGCGCAACTCCTCCCGGTGCTGGTGCAGGGGATCGGGGACCAGCACAAGGGCGTGCAGGTGCACTCGGCCAACTGCCTGGAGTTCCTCGCCTACCAGTCCGAGGCCGTGATCCCCGCCCTGCGGGTCGCCATGGCCGGACCAGATGCGTGGCGGGCCTGGGGCGCAGCGCTCGTGACTGCCCGCATGGGCTACTGGTTCCCCGAAATGGGCCCCGCCCTCAGCGGTGCGATGAGCGCCCCGGACCGGGACGTGCGCTGGGCCGCGGCCGGCTTCACCCTCCAGCTGGGGCGCAACCACCAGGAGGCGGTGACGATGGTGGAGCAGACCCTGGAGACCGGCAGCCCGCTCGCCCGCAAGATGGCCGCCTACTGCCTCGGCGCCATGGGCCAGTATGCCGGGGTCGAATCGGCGCTGGCTGCCCGCCTCGGCGACCCGGACCGGGATGTGCGCCGGGCCGTGATCCTGGCGATCGACAAGCTGCCCGCGGTGTCCGAGCCGGTCAAGGACCAGATCGCCGCGCTCCGCCAGGACCCGGACGAGTTCATCCGCCGGACCGCCAGCGCGGTGGCAGCAAAACTGGGCCGCCCTTAACTGGACGGCCCTTTTGTGTGGCGCCCGGGGGATACCGGGGCTGGTCGCCTTTTGTATGGGGCTCGGGGGCTACCGGGGCTACCGGGGCTGGTACAGCTTGATCAAGCCGTAGAGCACTTCGGTCACCGGGGTGGCAATGCCGTGCTTCCGGCCCAGCCGGACGACGGCGCCCTGCAAGGTCTCCACCTCGGTGCGGCGCCCCCGCTCCAGATCGACCAGCAGTGAGGCCTTCATGCCTGCGGCCAGCGTGCGTGCCTGCTTGACCAGCTCCTCGGCGTAGCCCTGCTCAATCGGAACGCCCTCCGCCAGTCCCACGGCCAGGGCCTCGGCAGCCACCCGGCCGTACAGTTCCAACGCTTCCGGGCACTCCCGGATCGGGCCGATCGGGCTGCGGCTGCTACCTGTCAACGCACTGAAGGCCGTGATGAAGATGAACTTCTTCCAGATCTCAGTCGGAACTTCCGCGGAGATCCGGTGGGGGATTTCGGCCCGCTCCAGGACAGCGGCAAAGGATGCGGTCCGGCTACTTGGGGTGCCGTCCATCTCCCCGAAGATGATCTCGCGGAAGGGGCTGCTCAGCCGCACCGTGCCAGGCGTCGGAATATCGACCGAGATGCGGCACAGCCCGCCCACCACACGCTCCGGGCCGACGGCGGCGCCGATACGGTCGTAGCTGTCGACCCCGTTCTGAACCGGCAGCACCATGGTCTGCGGACCTACGAGCGGCATGATTAACTGGATCGCGTCATCCGTGTCGTAGGTCTTGACGCAGAAGAGCAGCACATCGACCGGGCCGGCATCGGCAGTAGCGCTGGTCGCCCGGACACGCGCCAGGTGGAACTCCTCCTGACCGACCACGTGCACCCCCCCGGTCTGCAAGGCCT
>JAQBPS010000040.1 GCA_028287415.1 Bacillota bacterium
CATCAATCTCACCGGCCTTGGCCAGCTCGATCGACCGCACGATATACTCGAAGGCGGCCTGGCCGGCCTGCGCCTGCACCTTGCCCCACTCGAGGGTCTCAATGTCGACATTCTGAAGGTCGATCAGATCGATGGCGCCCAACGCAAAGCGGCCCTCGCTCGGGTTAGCGACCGGGTTGATGTTCAGCGTGACGCCTGTGGAGGTCATCGCCCGCTCGACGACCCGTGAGTCACCGATCAGCAAGGGGCGGCAGAGCTCGTAGATCTCGGCGCTGGCGAGGGACTTGACCACGATCTCGGGGCCGATGGAAGCGGGATCGCCAAGCGTAATGCCGATGATCGGGCGATCAGTCATACTGGTGAACCTCCTTCAAATGTGGGAGACGCACAGGACGGCGGCGTCGGGCCACCGACGAGGCCGCCCTGCGCTCCTTCTCGGCGGTGTTCTCGGCGGCCTTGGCAGAGTAGGGCTGCTCACGGATCGGCCCGGCCGCAGGCATCGCCCCGCCGTAGGTACGGATCAGGTGGCCCTCGCTGGCGAGGTGTTGAGCGACAGTTCACAGTTCGATTCTAACATCGATGTTCGAAACGAATAAGATATTATGCGAGTTTCGATCAGGAGAATCGAAAAGCCGACCGCAAGGCCGGGCGCCAAGCACAAAATAAACACCCCGACCGCAGCTGTACGCCGCGGCCGGGGTTTCCTCAACACCGTCTACTTGCTCTTCTCATCCCCCGCCGGTACGACAGCGTGACCGCCGAACTCCCGGCGCAGCGCCGCCGTAACCTTCCCGCCGAACGGATCCTGCTGGCGGGAGCGCAGCCGCATCATGAAGGCACTGGAAATGGCCGGCATGGGCACCCCGAAGGTCATGCCCTCCTCCAGCGCCCAGGAGCCCGTGCTCCCGCCGCCGACCTCGCCGGTGATCTGCTCCAGGTGCGGGTCGTTCTTGAGCGCCCGCGCCGCCAGCTCCATCAGCCAGGACCGGATGACGCTGCCATGGTTCCACAGATCGGCTACCTGCGCCAGCTCCAGGTCATACGGCCCGGCATCCATCAGCTCCATGCCCTCGGCGATGGCCTCCATCATGCCGTACTCGATGGCGTTGTGCACCATCTTCACGTAATGGCCGGCGCCGCTGGGACCCACGTGGGCGTACCCGTCCTGCATGGCGATGGCGCGGAACAGCGGCTCGGCCTTGGCAAAGGCATCGTCCTCGCCCCCCACCATGAGACAGAGGCCGTTGAGCGCCCCCTCCATGCCGCCGCTCGTGCCGCAGTCGAGGTACTGCACGCCGTGCTCCTTCAGCTCGGCGCCCCGGCGGATCGAGTCCCGCCAGTTCGAGTTGCCGCCGTCGATCACCACGTCGCCGGATGCCAGGTGGGGCCCAAGCTCCGCCATCACCTGGTCGACCGGCTTGCCGGCCGGCACCATCACCCAGATCACCCGGGGCGTCGGCAGCTGCTCAGCCAGTGCCGCAAGCGTGTCCGCCCCGAGGGCGCCCTCGCCCACCAGTTCGCTGACGGCTTCCCGATTCAGGTCATACACAACGGCCTTGCCGCCGGCTTTATGCAGGTTGCGCACGAGGCTGCCGCCCATCTTGCCGAGACCGATCACTCCATAATGCTGCATGATCCATCGCACTCCTTCCACACCTTCAGTTTGCCCATGGGCACCGCTGCTATCAACTTCCATGTGCGAAGTATTATCTCCTGTGCCTGAGCTGGCGACGTGTGGCCAGAGCAGGGAAAGGGAGATTTTATGGCCACGGATTTCACACGTTGCTGTGATGTGAGGCCTTTTATATGGCCACGGATTTCACGGGTTTCACGGATTTGTAAAAAACACAGATGATACAATAACATATATTAATAATGCATTTGTGTCCGAATCCGTGTAAGCCGTGCAATCCGTGGCTATAAAAATGTCCGGAAAACCCCAGTTGTGCTGTGCGGGCTTCTTATATGGCCACGGATTTCACAGGTTTCACAGATTTTAAATCCAAACACAGATGGTGCAATAACATATATTAGTAATGCATTTATGTCTGAATCTGTGTAAGCCGTGGAATCCGTGGCTATAAAAATGTCCGGAAAACCCCAGTTGTGCTGTGCATAACCCGTGAAACCCGTGGCCATATAATGTCCCACGCGCAGAGGCGGGACCCCACTCGGGCGTCCCGCCTCTACCAACTCAAGAGCGCAACTCGGCCCCCAGGTCCTGCAGCCCGGTACGCACCTTGCCATGCACCGCCTCGATCTCCGCCTCGGCCAGGGTCCGGTCCGCAGCCCGGTACGTGATCCGGTAGGCCAGGCTCCGGTGCCCCGGCTTGACATGCTCGCCCTCATACAGGTCGAAGAGCGTCACATCCTCCACCAGGTCCCCGCCGGCGCCCCGGATCGTCTCCGCGACCCGAGCGGCCGGCGAATCCTGCTCGATCACCAGCGCCACGTCCCGGGTGACCGCCGGGAACCGGGGCACAGCCCCATACTCCCGCTGCGGCAAGGCCGCATCAGCCAGGCGCTCGAACGCCAGCTCAGCCACGTACACCCGGCTCGGCAGGTCCCACGTCTCCTGCACGGCGGGGTGCAGCTCACCCAGGCTCCCCACCGGGGCGCCGCCCACCCACAGCTGCGCCTGGCGCCCGGGGTGCAAGGCAGGATGCTCGCTTGTGCCCTCGACATGCCAGTCCGCGATATTCATAGCGTCCATCAGATTCGCCACAACGCCCACCAGGCTGTAGTAGTCGGCGGGCTCAGTCGGGCTGTTCCAGGCGGCCGGCGCCTGGTTGCCCATCATCGCCAGTCCGAGCATCCTCGGCTCAGCCGGCAGCTGCCCGCCCTCCTCGGGCCGGTAGACAGAGGCGATCTCGAAGACGCCCAGATCCCGGTTCTGCCGGTTGACGTTGTAGTGTAAGGTATCCAGCAGCCCGGGGAGAATCGTCGTCCGCAGCGTGGCGCGATCCTCGTAGAGCGGGTTGGCCAGACTGAGGTAGTGCCGCTCGGGACTGCCCTCCGGCAGCCGCAGCTTGTCGTAGACCCGCGGATGGGTGAGCGACTGCGTCATCACCTCATCGAGCCCAGCCGCCGCCAGCGCCCGGCGGGCCTGGAGCACCTCCTCCGCCAGCGGGCTGCGGCCGCCCCGGGACGCCTCAAGCACGGGCAGCAGCTCCGGAATCTGGTCATACCCCTCGGACCGGGCGACCTCCTCAACCAGGTCGATCTCCTCGTGCACATCAAGGCGCCGGGTCGGCACGACCACGACCAGAACCTGCTCGCCTACCGTCTCCAGCCGATCGCCGGCCGCCTCGACGGCAGCCCACGCAACGTCGGCCCAGCCATCGTACGAATGGGCCTCGGTCGGCACCGGT